>JASJAL010000418.1 GCA_030067055.1 Kiloniellales bacterium
GAGGATTTGGTGGCGGAGGGGGTGGGATTCGAACCCACGATACGGCTCATCACCGTATACGCACTTTCCAGGCGCGCGCCTTCGACCACTCGGCCACCCCTCCACGCCGGCATTCCGGGCCCCTGAAGGCCCCGGCGCGGGGCGGGACGTTAGCCCGCTGCGCCGCCGGATGCAACGGGCTTGGCGCGCCCCCGGCCGGCGACGCCACGGCGGCCGACCGGGGTGCTGCTGGATGCCGTCAGGAGCCCGCCCCGGCGCCGCTGGCCTGGAGCCGGAGAGCCTGCTAGCTTGCGCCGATGGCTGCGCGACTCGTCCGACGCATCCTTTTGGCCGGGCTCTGGGGTCTGACCGGCGCGCTGCTGCTGACTGCGGCGGCGCTGGTCGGCCTGGCGTTCTTCGGAGAGGCCCCATCCGGGGAAACCCGCTTCATCGCCCTGGGCGCCCTCTGGTTCTGGATCAGCCCCGGCAGCCTGAACCTGATCCAGGCGGTGACCGAGCGCTACCTTTCGGTCGCGCTCTGGGACCATGTGGTCTTTCCCCTGGTGCAGCAGCCCGCGGTCCTGGTCTTCGGCCTGACGGGGGCGGCGCTCGGCCTGCTTTCCTGGCTTTTGGGACGACGCCGGCGTGCCTGACCTCTGCGCTCACTTCGCCCTGCTGGCCCGCAACAACCTCTGGTCCAACCACAGGCTCCACGCCGCCTGCGCGCAGCTGAGCGGCGGCGACTATCGCAAGCCGCGCCGCGCCGCCTACTTCGGCTCGATCCACGGCACGCTCAACCACATCCTGTTGATCGATTGCTACTATCTCGACCGCCTGGCGGGCCGGGTCGAGGACCGCTTCGACCACGATCACGAGCTGGCCCCCGACCTGCCGGGCCTGACCGCCGCCCAGGAGATGGCGGACCGCCGCCTGCTGGATTTCACCCTGTCGCTGAGCGAAGCCGGCCTCGAGGCACCGGTGACCCTGAGCGGCGGCGACGGCAAGCCGATCCAGGATCCGGTGCGCGGGGTGCTGCTGCACCTCTTCCTGCATCAGGTCCACCATCGCGGCCAGGTCCACGCGCTGCTGAGCGAGACCCCGGTCGAGCCACCGCAGCTGGACGAATTCTTCCTGACGCAGGACCGGTCCCGCAGGGAGGCGGAGCTCAAGGACCTCGGTATCGCCTGAACCGCGGACCGAACCCGCGGCCTCGGCGTGCGGCCCGGGCCCGGCTCAGCCGTCGTCCATCTTGAGCGCGGCGATGAAGGCGGACTGCGGGATCTCGACATTGCCGAACTGCCGCATCCGCTTCTTGCCCTTCTTCTGCTTCTCCAGAAGCTTGCGCTTGCGGGTCACGTCGCCGCCGTAGCACTTGGCGGTCACGTCCTTGCGGAGCGCGCTGACCGTCTCGCGGGCGATGACCTTGCCGCCAATCGCGGCCTGGATGGCGATCTTGAAGAGCTGCCGCGGGATCAGGTCCTTGAGGCGTATGCAGAGCGCCCGGCCCCGGGTCTCGGACTGGCTGCGGTGGACGATCATGGCCAGCGCGTCGACCGGCTCCTGGTTGACCAGGATCGAAACCTTGACCAGGTCCGCTTCCTGATAGTGATCGATCTGGTAGTCGAAGCTGGCGTAGCCGCGGCTGATCGACTTCAGGCGGTCGTAGAAGTCGTAGACCACCTCGTTCAGCGGCAGGTCGTAGACCACCATGGCCCGGTTGCCGGCGTAGGTCAGGTCGGACTGGATGCCGCGCCGGTCCTCGCAGAGCTTGAGCACCGCGCCCAGGTAGTCGTCGGGCACCAGGATCGTCGCCTTGATCCAGGGCTCCTCCATCTGGGTGATCCGTGTCACCTCGGGCAGGTCGGCCGGGTTGTGCAGCTCCAGCATCCGTCCGTCGGTCAGGTGGACCTTGTAGATGACGCTGGGCGCGGTGGTGATCAGGTCGAGCTTGAACTCACGCTCCAGCCGCTCCTGGATGATCTCCAGGTGCAGCAGCCCGAGGAATCCGCAGCGGAAGCCGAAGCCCAGGGCGGTCGAGGTCTCGGCCTCGTACTCGAAGCTGGCGTCGTTCAGTGCCAGTTTGGCCAGGCTCTCGCGGAGGTCCTCGTAGTCGGCGGCATCGGCCGGAAAGAGGCCGCAGAAGACCACCGGCTGGCTGGGCTTGAAGCCGGCCAGCGCGGTCTCGGCCGGGCGCCGTTCCTCGGTCAGGGTGTCGCCGACCTGGCAGTCGGCGACCGACTTGATCGAGGCGGTCAGGAATCCGATCTCGCCGGGGCCGAGCTCGCCGGTGTTGTGCATCTTGGGCGAAAAGACGCCGACCCGGTCGACCTGGTGGACAGCACCGGTCGCCATCATGCGGATCTTGGCACCGGTCTTGAGCCGGCCGTCGACCACCCGAACCAGGGTCACCACGCCCAGATAGGCATCGTACCAGGAGTCGACCAGCAGGGCCTTGAGCGGCGCCTCGGGATCGCCTTTGGGCGGCGGCAATCGCCGGACCAGGGCTTCCAGGACCTGATCGACCCCCTTCCCGGTCTTGGCCGAGATCTCGACGGCGTCGGAGGCGTCGAGGCCGATGACCTCCTCGATCTGCTCCTTGACCCGCGCCGGCTCGGCAGCCGGCAGGTCGATCTTGTTGAGCACCGGCACGACCTCGTGGTCGTTGTCGACCGCCAGGTAGACGTTGGCCAGGGTCTGGGCCTCGACGCCCTGGCTGGCATCGATCAAGAGTACCGAGCCCTCGCAGGCAGCCAGGGAGCGGCTAACCTCGTAGGTGAAGTCGACGTGGCCCGGGGTGTCGATCAGGTTGAGCTGATAGGTCTCGCCGTCGGCGGCCTTGTAGGAGAGGCGCACGGTCTGGGCCTTGATGGTGATGCCGCGCTCGCGCTCCAGCTCCATGGAATCGAGCAGCTGCTCGCGCATGTCCCGGTCCTCGACCGCGCCGCAGAGCTGGATGATGCGGTCGGCCAGGGTCGACTTGCCGTGGTCGATGTGCGCGATGATCGCGAAGTTGCGGATCTTCGAAAGCTCGGTCATGGCCCCGGAAAGGATTGCCTGTCGGGCAGCTATCTAAGGCCCGGCGGGACCAAACACAAGAAAAGACCGCCCGGCGGTCGGGTAATCACGCGGCGCCGTTGCGGCGCCCGGGGCGGACCACCAGGACGTAGTGGACCAGGAAGATCGCTATGGTGGCCAGCAGCGTGAACTCGTAGCCGTCGGGCTCGGTGACAAAGACCGTCGGCGTCGGATACCAGCCGCCCGAGGCACCCTGAACCAGGAAGGCGAAGAGGTTGATGCCCAGGTGGACGCCGACGGCGTGCTCCAGCCCGTCGCAGGTCACCGCGAGGTAGGTCAGGTAAAAGGCCATGACTCCATAGACCGCCACCGCCCAGAGGCCGCCCTCGACGGCCGGACCGTTGTTCAGATGGGCGCCCCAGAACAGCAGGCTGGGAACCAGGATCGCCAGCCAGGGCCGGGACACGAAGCGGCCGACGGCCTGGACCAGGTAACCGCGGAAGAAGACCTCCTCCGACAGCACCTGGATCGGCACCAGGACCAGGACCAGGGGCAGGAAGAGCAGGAAGGCCTGCGGGTCGAGGACGAAGTCCACCGCCGCCGGCGATAGCAGCAGACCGGCAGCCAGGACCGCCAGGGCCAGGACGAAGGTCACGGACAAGCTGGTCAAGGTCTGCGCCCAGCGGAAGTGCGACTGTCCGGTCAGGAGACTGCGGAGCTGTCGGCCGTGGATCACCCTGTTGGCGAAGAACACCGCCAGCAGCAGGAAAGCGAAGGGCAGCATGACGAAGCCGAAGCTGAGCAGAGCCGTCGGCAGGGGCAGGTCGCGCCAATCCCCGCGCGCTCCAGACACGACCCCGGAAGGGCCGATGACCCCCATCACCACGCCGACGATGATCGTGCCGAGAAACACGATGGCCAGGATCATCGGCAGGGACAGGACGAAAAGCCAAGGTCTGCTCTTGCCCTGGCGGCCCTGCTCCCAGAAACGCCGGGATTCCGGGTGCGCGGCCGTGAGACCGGAATCGAAAGTGGCGTCGCTCATGCTCGATCCTTTACTCCGCCGCCGGACTATAGCGCCGGACCGCTCTCCAGAAGGTGAATCCCTTGCCAAGCCCAGTTCCGCCCCGGGTTGACATCGCTGGCCGGATCACCCAGATATTTTTTGGACCGACTGGTTCGGAAACAGCATCGAGACCCGGACAGCTCGCCATGGGCCGACCCAAGACCTTCGATGAGACCGCCGCCCTCGACCAGGCGATGCAGGTTTTCTGGGCCAAGGGCTACGCCGCGACCTCGCTGACCGACCTCCTGGCGGCGACCGGGCTGAGCAAGAGCAGCCTCTACGAGACCTTCGGCAGCAAGCATGACCTCTTCCTCAAGGCCCTGGAGCGCTATCGCGACGTCGTGGTCGCCCGCAGCATCGCCGCGCTGGAGACCGACATGTCGGCGCGCGCGGCGATCCGCGGCGCCTTCGTGCAGGTCGTCCAGGGCTGCGCCGAGTCGTCCGAGCCGCGCGGTTGCTTCTCCAACAACTGCGCGGTCGAGCAAGCGGCCCGGGATCCCGCCGCCTGCCGCCGGGTGACTGAGGTCTTCGGCCGCTTCGAGGCGGCCTTCGAGGCCGCGATCCGGCGCGGCCAAGCGGCCGGCGAGATCTCGCCCGAGCGCGACCCCAAGGCCCTAGCGCGCTACCTCAACACCGCGCTCAACGGCCTGATCGTGGTCAGCAAGACCCGGCCGGGGAGCGCGGACCTGAACGACGTCGTCGAGATCACCCTGAAGGCCCTGGACTGATCGCCAGGATTTCATTTGACCAAATTGGACCGGACGGTCCAATACCTGACCCGCCCGCAAGTACAATATTGAGGAGAACGAGGATGCCGAAAGACCAGACCGAAGCGCACCAGCCCGATGCCGCGGTCCTTTTCCAGCCGGGACGGTTGGGCGACCTGACCCTGCCCAACCGGGTGATCATGGCGCCGCTGACCCGCAACCGCGCCGGCCGCGACGGCGTCCCCGGCCCCCTCAACGTCGAATACTACCGGCAGCGCGCCTCGGCCGGTCTGATCATCACCGAGGCGACCGATATATCGCCTCAGGCCCGGGGCTATCCCGACACGCCGGGGATTCACAGCCGCGATCAGGTTGCGGGCTGGCGCCGGGTGACCGAGGCGGTCCACGCCGCCGGCGGCCGGATCTTCTTGCAGATCTGGCACACCGGCCGAATCTCGCATCCTTCCTTGCAGCCCGGCGGCGCCCGGCCGGTCGCGCCCTCGCCGATCCAGCCGGCGGGCGAGGCCGTGACCTACGAGGGCATGCAGCCCTTCGTCACCCCGCGAGCCCTGGCGACTGAGGAAATTGCGGGTATCGTCGCCGCCTTCCGCCAGGCTGCCGTCAACGCCGAGGCGGCCGGCTTCGACGGCGTCGAGGTCCACGCCGCCAACGGCTACCTGCTCGACCAGTTCCTGCGCGACGGCAGCAACCGCCGGGACGACGCCTACGGCGGTTCGGTCGAGAACCGGGCCCGGCTGCTGCGCGAGGTGGTCGCCGCGGTCACCGAGGTGCTCGGCGCCGGACGGGTCGGGATCCGCCTCTCGCCGCTCAACAGCTTCAACGACATCCGCGACAGCGACCCGCAAGGAACCTTCCGGCACGTGGCGGCGTTGCTGGCGCCCCTGGGCCTCGCCTACCTCCATGTCGTCGAGGGCGACATGACCGGCCAGGAGACATCGGAGCTGGATCACGTCGGCTTGCGCGACGCCTTCGCCGGACCCTATATCGCTAATAGCGGTTACGACCGGACGCGGGCGATCGAGGCGATCGCCGGCAGCAGAGCGGACGCCGTCGCCTTCGGGTCCTTGTTTCTGGCCAACCCCGACCTGCCGGAGCGCTTCCGGCGCGACGCAGCGCTGAACACGCCGATCCGCGAGACCTTCTACGGCGGCGACGGCCGTGGCTATACCGACTATCCCTTCCTCGAGGAAGGGACTCTCAGCGCCGCCTGACCCCTCTCCAGGCGGTCGCTGGTGGCAGGCCCACCGCACCGGGCGGTGGGCCTGCTTTCACTTCTGGGATTCCAGCACCGGGATCGCCGAGACCCCGTCGGCCGGCGAGGCGAAGGGCTCGTCGAAGTTCGGCAGTAGCTTCACGTCGACATAGACCAGCCGGTGGTCCGAGGCGGCGACCAAAGCCGCCAGCGGTTCGTCCCGATTGGGCCAGAAGACGCCGGCGCGCACGATCCGCAGCTGCCGCGAGGGCAGAACGTAGTCGACCCGAAGGTTGCCGGGGCTGGGCGCGGTATCGCCGAAGTCGGCGGTGTCGAAGGCCGGGTCGCCTTCATGACTATCGTTCCCTCCGCGCTGCAGCGCCGCGGCCTCGACGCCGCCCTCGCTGGACGGCACCGGTCGCCGCGCAATCAGCGGGTTGCGCAGCAGCTGCCGCGCCGCCTTGCCGGTACCGTCCCCGTCCAAGGGATCGGCGTTGAGATCGCCCAGGACCACGAAGGGCCGACCGAAGCGCAGACCGCCATGCCGCCCCGCATCGTCGTAGATGTAGCGGCCGCGGACGGGCAGCACATAGTCCGACCAGAAGCGGATCTCGTCGTGGTTCCGGGTGCCGTTGCGGTCTTCCGGACCATCGAAGACTGGCGGCGTCGGATGGCTCACCAGAAGGTGGACCACTCGACCGGCCACCTTGACCGGCACGTCCCAATGGCTCTTGGAGGAGAGGCGAAAGACCGCCAGCTCTTCCGCCGAGTACCAGTCCTTGGGCTCTGGCGTCGCCGGATCGTCCGGCAAGAGGGCGCCGGGCATGTCCTTCCAGAGAAAGTTCCGGAAGGTTCTCACCTGATCCTTCAGGATCGGGGGCTTGGACAGCAGCACCATGGCGAAATGGCCGGGGAAATGGCCGAAGCCGAAGGCGTCGTTGCCGCCGCCGACGCTGCCGTCATTGTCCAGGTCGAAGCCCGAGCGCACGCCGCTGTTCGACGGCGCCAGAAAGACGTGGTCGAAGCGGATTGGCGCGGCACCGTTCTGCGAGACCTCGAGGAAGTTCTCCATGAAGAGCGCCAGGGCCCGGCTCTCGGTGCCTGCGTTCTCATCGAAGTTGAACTCGTTGATCAGCAGCACGTCGGGATCGACCCGCTGGATGATCTCGGCGACCGCCCGCGCCTGGGGATCGCTCGGGTCGGCGAGCTGCGCCTCCAGCCCGCCCCGGCTGAAGGGGCTGAGCGACGCGTTGAAGGTCGCGACCCGCAGGGTTGCCGCGCGGAGGGGGAAGCGGTCTTCGGCCAGGGCCGCAGTGGCGG
>JASJAL010000419.1 GCA_030067055.1 Kiloniellales bacterium
CCTGCCCTACGTTACCACCTGGGTCGTGGCCGAGGACGGAGGGCACCCCGGCGTCGGGATCGACAACCGGGCTGCCGGCCGGCGCATCGCGGACTATCTCCTCGACCTCGGTCACCGCGACCTCGCCGTGATCTCGGCCGAGACCGCGTGCAACGACCGCGCGCGCCAGCGCCTGGCCGGCGTCCGCGCGGCGCTCGAGGCGCGCGGCCTTTCCCTGGCGCAGGAGCGGGTGATCGAGCGGCCGCTGGACCTGCTCGAAGGCGGCCACGCCTTTCGCCACCTCATGTCCTTGGCGCCGGCGCCCAGCGCGGTGGTCTGCGGCGCCGACCTCTTTGCCGTCGGCGCGGTCTTCGAGAGCCGCAAGCTGGGGCTCCGGATCCCGGAGGACGTCTCGCTCACCGGCTTCGACGACATCGAGTTCGCCTCCCTGATCGATCCGCCGCTAACCACCTTGCGCGTCCCGGTCCGCGAGATCGGTGAGCGCAGCGCCGACTACCTGCTGAAGCGGCTGCGTGGCGAAGCGGTGCCGAACAGCACCCTGCTCGAGGTCGAGCTTCTGCTGCGCGGCAGCACGGCAGCGCCCAAGGCGAAGGAGAACCTGCGATGAAATCACAAGCCCGCGTGGTCGTGATCGGCGGCGGCGTCGGCGGCTGCTCGACGCTCTATCACCTGACCAAGCTCGGCTGGTCCGACGTGGTCCTGGTCGAGCGGGACGAGCTGACCTCTGGTTCGACCTGGCACGCGGCGGGTCAGGTCACCCAGTTTGGCACCGTCCAGACCATGGTCCGCCTGAAGCAATACAGCACCACGCTCTACGCCGAACTGGCCGCCGACCCGGAGCATCCGATCAACTACCACATCACCGGCGGTGTCCGGCTGGCGCATACCCGCGACGACATCGACGGCTACAAGCATTTCATCGCCCTGGCCAAGGGCGTCGGGGTCGAGTTCGAGCTGCTTTCGGCCGAGGAGACCGGCCGGCGCCATCCCCTGATCAGCACCCAGGGCCTGGCCGGCTCGCTCTGGGATCCGGTCGACGGTGACATCGACCCGAGCCAGCTGACTCAGGCCCTGGCTCGCCGGGCGCGCCAGGGCGGCGCGGAGATCTGTCGCTTCAATCCGGTGATCGGCATCGAGCGCAAGCCATCGGGCGACTGGCGGGTGCGGACCGAGAAGGGCGACATCGATTGCGAGGTGGTGGTCAACGCCACCGGCTACCGGGTCAACGAGGTCGGCGCCATGCTCGGGGTCGAGCATCCGGTGGTCTCGATGGAGCACCAGTACTTTCTAACGGAGTCGATTCCCGAGATCGAGGCCCTGGACCATCGCGTGCCGATCATCCGCGACCCCGGCGACGACTTCTATTCGCGCCAGGAGCGCCAGGGCCTCCTGGTCGGGATCTACGAGCAGGCCTGCCGGACCTGGGGAATGGAGGGCATCCCGGACTCCTTCACCATGGACCTGCTGCCCAACGACCTGGACCGCCTGGCCGACAACCTGGAGGGCGTCTTCGCCCGCCTGCCGGTGCTGGCGGAGACCGGCATCACCCGCATCGTCAACGGCCCGATCACCTATTCGCCCGACGGCTTGCCCCTGATCGGCAAGATCCCCGGCCTGCGCAACGCCTATGCCTGCCTCGGCCTGCGCGCCGGAATCGGCGAGGGCGGCGGCCACGGCAAGTGCCTGGCCGAGATCATCGTCCACGGCGAGTGCGAATGGGAGATGTGGGATCTCGATCCCCGACGCTTCACCGACTTCGCCGACCAGCCCTATACCGCGGCCAAGGCGATCGAGGAGTACCAGCACGAGTTCGTCTTCCACATGCCCCATGAGGAGCGGCCGGCCGGGCGGCCGCTCAAGACGACGCCGCTCTACGAGACCTTCGCGGCCAAGGGTGCACACTTCGGCCTTCGTGGTGGCTGGGAGCGGGCGCTTTACTTCAGGCCGCAGGACCCCGATTTCGTCGACGTGCCGAGCTTCCGCCACACCACCTGGTTCGACCTCGTCGGCGCGGAATGCCGGGCGGTCCGCGAGCGGGTCGGGATCACCGAGACCACCGGCTTCACCCGCCTCGCCGTCTCCGGACCCGATGCCGCCGCCTTCCTCGACCGCATGGTTGCCGGCCGCCTGCCCTCGGTCGGCCGCATCGGACTCGGCTACTTCTGCTCAGACAGCGGCGGAGTCGTCGCCGAGGCCACGATCGTCCGCTTGGCCGAGGAGTCCTTTTGGCTGGTCTCGGCCGCCGCCGCAGAGCATCACGACCTGCAGTGGCTGAGCGAGCATCTGGACCGTGCCGAGGTTACCATCGAGAACCTGACCCGGCGCTTCTCCACCCTGGTCGTCGCCGGGCCGCAGGCCCGCGGCCTCTTGTCGAAGGTGACCGAGGCATCGCTCGACAACGCCGCCTTTCCCTGGCTCAGCACCCGCCGGATCGAGGTCGCCGGCGCCGAGGTCCAGGCCCTGCGCGTCAATTTCGTTGGCGAGCTCGGCTGGGAGCTCCACGTCGCGATGGAGGACCTCAAGGCCTGCTACGACCGCCTGGTCGCGGCCGGCGAGGACTTCGGTCTGGCCCACTTCGGCGCCTACGCCATGGAGTCGTTGCGCCTGGAAAAGTGCTATCGCCACTGGAAGGCCGATCTGACCACCGAGTTCTCGCCCTTCGAGACCGGACTCGACCGCTTCGTGAAACTCGACAAGGATGACTTCCTCGGCCGTACGGCCCTGTTGAGGCAGAAGCAGGCGGGGATCGAAACCCGCTTCGTGCCGCTGATCGTCGACTGCGAGATCGCCAGTGCCCAGATGGGCGCCCCCGTCTGGTCCGACGGGCAGGTCGTCGGCAGCGTCTCCTCCGGCGGCTACGGCCACACCATCGACAAGAACATCGCTTTGGGTTTCCTGCCCAGCGCCCTGGCCGTGCCCGGAACCGAGGTTGCCGTCACCATCCTCGGCGAGGCCCGCTCCGCCGTCGTCGCCGAGGAGCCGCTCTACGATCCCAGGAACGAAAGGCTCAAGGCCTAGGGTTTGGACCTGAAGGGGGATGCCGGCCATATTTCTGGCATCTTTGGTTTCCAGGCTTCTCCCCTTGCCGTGTCGAGAGAAATAGGCCGTGAAGCACCGAGCTGTTCGTATCCTGGGTTTGGCCGTCGTCCTGGCGGCAGGGCTCTACGCTGGTCTGTTCTGGCTCCTGCGCAATCCCGCCCTGCCGTCCGATATTCCGGCGCCGTCGCAGCGGGCAGAAGCCGCGAGGCTGGAAGCGGACGTGCGCTACCTGGCCGGCCTCTCGCCGCCGCGCAACGCCCAGAACGCCGAAGGCCTGGACAAGGCCGCGGCCCACATCGCAGCGGCCATGGCCGCGACCGGTTGCAGGGTCGAGGAGCAGCCCTTCAAACTCGACCAGATCGAATACCGAAATGTCGCCTGTTCCTTCGGTCCGGAAGACGCCCCGCGCGTCGTGATCGGTGCGCACTACGACGTCGCCGGCGACGCCAATCCGGGCGCGGACGACAACGCCAGCGGGGTCGCCGGGGTGCTCGAGCTGGCGCGCTTGATCGGCGCGGCGCAACCCAGCTTGCCCCATCGTGTCGACCTGGTCGCCTTCACCCTCGAGGAGCCACCCTATTTCCGCAGCGAGGAGATGGGCAGCTACGTCTACGCCAGGAGCCTCCGAGAGGCCGGGGTATCAGTGAAGCTGATGGTCAGCGCCGAGATGATCGGCTATTTCTCCGACGATCCCGGCTCCCAGAGCTTTCCTCTCGATTTTCTTTCTTGGTTCTATCCCGACACCGGGAACTTCATTGCGGTTGTCGGCTCGGCCTTGGAACGATCGCTTGTCGGCCGCACCAAGGAGCTGATGAGCCTCGGCCCGGAGCTGCCGGTCTACTCCATCAACGCCCCCGGCTTCGTGCCCGGCGTCGACCTCTCGGACCACTGGAGCTTCTGGCAACACGGCTTCCCCGCGGTCATGGTGACCGACACGGCCTTCTTCCGGAACTCGAACTATCACCGGCCGACGGACAGTCCGGAGACTCTGGACTACCGCCGAATGGCCCGCACCGTCGACGGCCTCTACCGGGTCGCGACCGGCTTTTGAGGTCCGCAATCTCCGCCTTCAGCTCTCGGCCTGCCCTTCCGGTCGAGCCTCGAGACGCTCTACCAGCTCCGCGGCGAAGAGTGCCAGGGTGTCGTCGCGGGCGCCCATGATCACGATGCGGTCCCCGGGCTGTGCCAGTTCGATGAGGCGGTCGCCACAGGCGTCGCGCTCGGCGAAGGCCTCGGCGCGCCGGCCGCCGGCCACCACCCCGGCGACGATGTCCTTGCTGGTCACGCTGCGGTCGGTGACCGTCCCGCCGTAGTAGACCGGGTCGGGCATGATCAGCAGGTCGTCCTCGCGCAGGTGCTCGGCGAAGCAGGCGATGAAGCCGTCCTTCATCTTGCGCAGCGGGCCGAAGCCGTGAGGCTGGAACATCGCCAGCAGCCGCCCGGGGAAGGCGTGCAGGGTGGCGAGCGTGGCCTCGATCTTGTCCGGGTTGTGGGCGAAGTCGTCGATCACCGTGACGCTTTGCGCCTGACCGACGAATTCGAGCCGGCGGCGCAGACCGGCGAAGCCGCCGAGCGCCTCGGCGGCCGCCTCCAGGGAGAGGCCGCAAGCTCGCGCGGCGGCCAGGGCGGCGAGGGCGTTGGCGACGTTGTGCCGCCCGGGCACCTGGAGGCGGACCTCCGCCGAGCTTCCGGTCTCATCCTCGGTCACATTGAAAGAAATCCCATCCGGGGCCGGGGCCAGGGCGCTGGCGACCAGGTCGGCGGCCGGATCGCTCAGGCTGAAGGTGATGGACTTGTCGGCGGGAACGCCGATCGCGAGGGCAGTGGTCTCGGCGTCGTCCAGGTTCAGGACCACGGTCTCGGCCTTGGCGAGGAAGTCGCGGAACAGGACGCGCAGCTCTTCCAGCGACTTGTGGTCGAGCGAGACGTTGTTCAGGACCGCGATGCGCGGGGTGTAGAGCGCAATCGAGCCGTCGCTCTCGTCGACCTCGCTGACGAAGACCTCGCCCTTGCCGACCACGGCGCTGGCGAAGGGGGTGTCGGTCGTGATGAAGTTCTTCATCACCGCGCCGTTCATGATCGTCGGCTCCAGGCCGGCCTGCTGCAGGATCCAGCCGATCATCCCGGTCGCGGTCGACTTGCCGCTGGTGCCGCCGACGGCGAGGCTGCGCGGCGCGGCGTTGAAGATCTCGGCCAGCAGCTCGGCGCGGCGCATCACCGGCGCCCCGACCCGGCGCGCCTTCTGCACGTCGGGCACGCTGTCCTCGACCGCCGCCGAGGTGACCAGGATCTGCTCGGGGCCAGTGATGCCGCTGCCGTCCTGGGCGTGCAGCGGGATGCCGCGAGCGCGCAGAAAATCGAACTTCTGCGCGGTCCGCCCTTGGTCTAGCATGCGGTCGGAGCCTTCGACGGCATGTCCCTGGCCTTGCAGGATCAGGGCCAGCGGCAGCATCCCGCTGCCGCCGATCCCACAGAAGAAGTAGTGCTTGTTCTGGGTCATCCGCTGCCGAGTCTAGCGATGGGGCCGGCCTGACACGAAGGCCCGAAGAGAAAGGAAAGCTCGATTGAGTCGCAGCACGTTCAGGATCGGTGTCATGGCGCCCGGGACGCGCATTGACGCGAGCATTCCCGATCAGGTCAAGAGTCTTGCGTCGCGGCTCTATCCCGACGCACCCCCGGAGATCGAATTCCATCCCCAGTGCTTCCTTTCGGCAGGACATTTCGCCGGCGACGACGCCGCCCGCGCCGCGGCCTTTCTCGACATCGCCAACGATGAAAGCTTCGACGCGCTCTGGTTCGGGCGCGGCGGCTACGGCTCCTGCCGTTTCGCCGAAGACGTTCTACCAAGGCTGACGCCGGCCGCGCGCGACAAGCTCTACCTCGGCTACAGCGACGCCGGCACCCTGTTGGCCGGTCTCTACAAGGCCGGCTTTCCTCGCCTGGCGCACGGTCCCATGCCGATCGACATCTCCCGCGCGGGCGGTGCCGCAGCGGTCGAGCGGGCGCTGGCCTACATGATCGAGGATTCCGCCGAGGCGCTGGAGCCGCACGTCGGGACCGAGGGTCCGGCGATCGCCTTCAACATCATCATCCTGGGCCATCTGATCGGGACGCCTCTGCTCCCCGATCTGGCGGGACACGTCCTGATGCTGGAGGAAATCTCGGAGTACATGTACCGCATCGACCGCGACCTTTGCCAGATCACCGCTATCCCAGAGATCCGCCAAGCCGCCGGTATCCGGCTCGGGCGTTGCAACGGCATACCCGAGAACGACCCCGATTTCGTCCTGACCGAGGAAGAGGTCGCCCGCCACTGGTGCCAGGTCTCCGGGATCCCCTACCTCGGCCGCGCCGACATCGGCCACGACGCCGACAACAAGGTCGTGCCCTTCGGTCCGCGACCCACCGCCTGACCGGGCAAAGCGCAGAAACCGGCCTCGATCCGCGGGATCTGCGGCGAGGATCCCAGCCGTCACCGGATAGCCGTCGAAATCCCGCGGCGAAGGCTCAGTCGACGCCCGATCAGGTCTTGTAGTCCGGCTGCTCGCGGTCGAGTTTGCGCAGCAGAGCCGCCCATTCGGTGCTGCCGTCGTAGTTATAGTGGGGCGATTCGGCCATCTGATCCTGAAAGCGCGCCACCGCCTGGGCGTCGATGACGTGGGGCTCAACTCCCATCGACAGCACCTTGACCTGCACGGAGCAGGCCTGACGCAGGTAATAGGCGCGGAAAAAGGCCTCCGAGGCGCTGCGGCCCAGCACGTAGTAGCCGTGGTTGCGGGTGATCAGGATCGCCTTGTCACCCAGGGTCTTCGTGAACTTCTCGGTATAGTCCTCATCCTCGAAGAACTCGTAGTCGATGTAGCCGATCAGGTGCTGCAGGTAGACGGCCGCCTGGGATACCACCTGCAGGCCCTGCGTGGTGGCGCTCACGGCCATGACGTCCTCGCAGTGGCCGTGAATGAAGAAATTGACCTCCGGCCGCGCGCCGAAGATCCATTTCGCCAGGTTCTGGGCGCCGTCGACGGGCGCCGGCAGCGCCGGATCCGTCGGCTGCCCCTGGCGGTCGGTCTTGATCAGCGACGACGCCGTGATCTCCTCGTAGAACAGGCCGTAGCGGTGCAACAGGTAGTGCCCCGGGCTGTCTTTGACCCGGGCGCCGACCACCTGGTTGGCGAGGTCGGACATGCCGTAGTGGTCGAGCAGGCGGTAAAGGGCGGCCTGTTCGCAGCGAGTCTCCCATTCGGCGGGGGTGCAGGCGGTGGGAAGGCTGTACGGCTTGCCGGCCATGGCGGGCTCCTCAGGTCAGATGATCCCCGAGCGTAGCGCGCTCTTTCCAGGTGTACTTGTCTAGAACCAGCGATTTCTTGTTCAGTTCGTGCAAGTGGTGGCAAACTCCTCCTTCCTCGCCGGTCTGGAGGTG
>JASJAL010000420.1 GCA_030067055.1 Kiloniellales bacterium
CGGCGGTGCCCAGCTGGATGATTCCCTCGGCCGCCTCGGGAACGGCGTGGCTGACCCCGCCCGACAGCAGAGCCGCCTTGACCTTGAAGTCCTTCGCCCGTGCGTAGATCGCGGCCGAAGGGCAGAGGACGCGGACGTTGCTGATCACCCGCTCCGCCTGATGCGCGTTTTCCAGGGTCACGACGACTGCACTGGCGTCGGCCAGACCGGCCGCCTTGGAAATCTCGGGATTGGTCATGTCGCCGAAGTGCACGTTGTGCCCCAGCTTCTGGCCGAGGGCGACATTGTTGGTGTCGATGTCGAAGGCCAGGAAAGGGATGTCCTTCTTCTGGAGCATCGAGCCGATGGTACGGCCGCCCCGACCGTAGCCGGCAATGACGACGTGGCGCTTCAAGCCCTCGGCGACCGCCTGGTCCACGGCCGCTTCGGCGGAGGCCTTGCCGAAGCGGTCCGCCAGGTGGTCGCCGGCCTTCGACAGCAGCGGCGTCAGGATCATGGTCACGGTGACCAGCATCAAGGCGAGACCGAATTCGGCATCGCTGAGCAGGCCGGTGGCCACCGCGGCGCCGAAGAGCACGAAGCCGAACTCCCCGGATTGGCCCAAAGTGAAGGCGGTTCGGATCGCAGCCGCACGGCTGAGGCCGAAGACGAGCGCCAGAACGAGCAAGGTCACGACCTTCAGCGTCATCAAGGCCGTGACGCCTTGCAAGACATCCGCCCACTGGTCGAACAGGAGCTGAAGGTCGATGGACATCCCCACGGCGATGAAGAACAAGCCGATCAAGACGCCCTTGAAGGGTTCGACGGAGGCCTCGATCTGGTGTCGGTACTCGGAGGCCGAGAACATCATGCCCATCATGAAGGCCCCCAGCGCCATGGAGACGCCGACCAGCTCCATGACGTAGGCGGCGCCCAGCGCAGACAGCATCGCAAAGGCCACGAAGGCTTCCTGGTTGCGGCCCTTGGCCGCCGCCGCCAGGGCGATCGGGATCAGATAGCGACCGACCAGATAGACGCCCAGGATCGCACCGACGACCATGAGGGCCTCGAGCCAGAGCGGCTGCCCCGAGGCCGCGCCGGGCGCCTCCGACAGCAGCGGCACCAGCGCCAGGAGCGGAACGATCGCCAGGTCCTGCATGATCAGGATCGCGAAGGAGGACTCGCCGTGCTCCGTGGCCATCTCGCCGCGCTCGCCGAGGAGCTGCATCACGAAGGCGGTGGACGACAGCGCAAACCCGAGCCCGAGGATGAGCGATGCCTGCCACTTGACCCCGAGCAGATAGACAACACCGCCGATGAGGACTCCGGTCAGCAGCACCTGCGCCGAACCGAGACCGAGAACGAGGCGGCGCATCGACCACAGCTTCTTCGGCTGCATTTCCAATCCGATGAGGAACAGGAACAAGACGACGCCGAGCTCGGTGAAGTGCCGTAGCCCCTCGACATCCTCGGTGATGGTGAATCCCGAAGGTCCCAGGATCACCCCCGCCGCCAGGAAACCCAGAACCGAACCCAATCCAAGCCGCTTGAACAGCGAAACGAAGATCGCCGTCGCCGTCAGCAGGATCACGGTGGCAAGAAGAAATTCATCGAGATGCATCGTTCAGTCTTCCCCCGTCCTCCGATCGTGAGGACCTTCGCAGGACTGCCCTGGCCGAGGTGTCGAAAACCTTGCGGACACGCAGGATCGAAGGCTGACAATACTTGGCAAAAAAGTGAATCTTGCCCCCGCCCCTGCAGTGACCCACCCCGACGATCGAGCCACACGCCATTTAAGACTGCCGGCGGCTCGGATTAAAGTGTTGATCGGTGGCGCGCGCCGAGCGGACGAGACAGATAGGCGCGGCGATGCCGGGGAGGGCTGGCTCCGGTTCGATTTGTCAGATGACCTGATCGCCACCAGCAACCCAGCCGCGACGGGCAGTTGCGGATGAGCCGCTGATGGCGTCGGGTCGCCCCTCTTGGGGCGGACATCCCGTCTTCAAGCACTCGCGCGAGAGGGTTCGAGACGAGACAGAACGGGACATTCTCCGTCAATCAACGACGGTGCCGGTCGCGTTGCCGGCGAAGGCTGGGCCGCCGCATTCAGCGGGCGATAGGGCCGGCGCCGCAGAGTTTCCGAAGGATACTCGCCGAAGCATTGCCGGTAGGTCGACGAGAAGCGGCTGAGGTGCTGGAACCCGCAATTCATGGCAACTCTGGTCACCGTCGTGGACCCCACATCGCCGGCGAGCAAGCGCTGGTTCGCCTGCTCGAGGCGGTGCTGGCGCACGAAAGCCATCACCGCCAGACCGAAATTCACTTGGAATCCCAAATGCAGCGTTCGTTTACTGACCCCGGCCGCGGCAGCGATATCGTCGAGAACAAGAGGCTCCGCCAGGTTGGTCAGGATGAAGTCGACCGCAGAGCGCAGATAGGCTGGTATGACCTCGCCAGGGCCCTCGATCCGGATTGCTTGCTGTTCCATGTGTCCTCCCACCCAGGACGACTACGCCACAAAGCCTTCCCACACTTGCCATTTGACGCCAGGGACCGGTCGCGCGCGAGGCCATTCGATTGGAGCCCGTCATTGCGAAGGCCGACTCGCGGTCCGCGGACAGCGGATGGCGCAGACCGGGTTCTCGTGTTCCGTGACCATGTCGCCTCCCCAAAAAAAGGTCGTGCGAGCCCTTCCTCGACTTCTCGGAGGACCACCTTCCTGGCGCGCAATGGCAAATGATCCGAGTCAATTCACGGCTACTGTCGGGTGCCGGGGTCGGAGTGTGTGAGAGGGCGCGCGACTCCAAGAGAGCGCTGGCGGCTCAAGCGCTGGTGCGGGAGCCAATTGAGATGCGGAGAGCGCCGGAACGGGGCGAGCGTTTCGGAGGGTGGCAGTTGTCGATGAAGCGGATCACACTGACGCGAGCGTGCGAGCTGATCCATGCCGCCGAAACCTTGGAACGACTCGGCTATTCGGCCGAGCGGATCCTGGCGCAGGCGCAACTGCCGATGTGGCACTACTGCGATCCGGACGACCTGATCCCCGACCATCACATCCGGTTGTTCCTCGAAAGGGCGGGCCGGGCCCTGGGCACTGCGAACTTCGGTTTTCTGGTCGGGGCCGAAACCAATCTGTCCACCATGGGATCCTTCGGCAGGCTGATCACGAACTCGCTGACGATCTTCCACGCCTTTGCAACGACCAGCCGATTGATCCAGCTGCAAACGACAGGCGGCGGCTACTGGTTGACCGACACGGGCAAGGAAGTTTGGTATCACGGCAGCGAGTTCCATTGCTCGAAGGTGGGCCGGCGCGAGCGCGAGCAGTACGCCTTGATGCGGTTGATCGACCACGTGCGCGTGGGGGCAGGCCCCTCTTGGCTGCCGACCAAGATCCGCTTACAGACCCAGGAGGAGCCGGGGCGCGAACTGCGCGAAGCGCTCGGCGACCCCGAGATCCGCATTGGTCAAAAGACAACCGCCTTCGCCATCCCGCGCCCGCTCCTTGCGAAGGCAAGACGCGGCATTGAACGGCCCGAGACGACCGAAGCCTTGAAGATACAGCTGGAGCACTCCGCACCCGCCCCCAGCTTCGTCGATGCGCTGCGCCAGTTGGTTGGAACGCTGTTGAAGTACGATGGGGCGCCGCGGATCGAGACGATGGCCGAGATCACCGGGCTTTCCGTGCGTTCACTGCAGCGTCACCTGGCCAAGTACGGGCTCACCCATTTCGAGATCGTCGATCAGGCCCGCTACCAGGCCGCCACACGCCTGCTCGAGGATACCGAGAGCCGCATCACGGACATCGGCATGGAACTGGGCTACGCCGATTCCGCGCACTTCAGCCGCGCCTTCAAACGCTGGGCCGGGGTCACACCGCGCGAGTATCGCAGTCATCAAACGACGCAGTGATGTGCTCCTCCCGTGCGATCGGGTCGCCAGGCTCTGCCCGCGATGACGAAGAATGAGCACAGCGGCGGCGGCACAGAACGATTGGGGCATGGCGATCGTTGGCCTCCGACGCAAGGGACTCCAACCCGGAGATCGGGCGAGCCGTCTTGCGCGATCCCGGTTGGCTACTTCTTTCGCGCCGCTTTGATGGGCTTTAGGTCAGCAACCGCGGATCGCGGTCGGTCGGCAGCGCTTTTCGCTCTCGCAGTGCGGCGCATGACCGCTCTGGGCATTGCGGACAGATCGGCGCTAGGTCGCTTGGATGGAAGGACGTCGTGGCTTCGCTTCGGACGCGATCCGATCTGCTGCAGCGAGGACGCGACCGTCGCTCTGTATGCAAATGGGGTCGACGGGCCGGGATGCACCGGCCGCCGCGCCAAGGTCTCCGACGGCAATTCGTCGAATCGCACCTTATAGGCTTGGCTGAAGCGGCCGAGGTGCCAGAAGCCATGCTCGAAAGCGACGTCCGTGACCGTCGTCTCGTGTGCCCACCGCTGCTTGAGAACCTGATACACCGCACTCAGGCGCCGGGACCGATGGTAGACCTGCGGTGCCACGCCGTAGTGGTCGCGGAAGGCATACTGGAGCGTGCGGGCGCTCGTGCCGGTGACCCGACATAGCTCGGCAAGTGAGACGGCGCGGTCCAGATTGTCGTCCAAATAGTCTCTTGCCTGACGGGCGTAATGCACCCACACGCTCCGACGCACGTTCCCGGATGGCGGCTCTCCGGGGCCAGCGTCCGTGAGGAGCGCTGCAAAGCTCTCGAGGATCTGACAACGCAAGGCTTCCGAGCGATTGGGATTGACTTCCGACAACCAGGTGTCTTCTCGTAGCAGGGATGTCAAAAGGTCTTCGAACGCTCTTCTCTGCCGGGGGTCTCCCTGATGACGCACCATCGCCCAGCGAAGGATGTCATTGAATCGGTCGTCTCCAAGCATTGCGACCAAATCGCTGAAGGATTCGGGTTCGAGGTGAAGCGTTACGAGATCGATGCCCATCGGGCCGCCGCCCACAATCTCGCTCACGTCGCCAGGTACGAAAAAGCTGCCTGGGTCGTAGGGGAGACCGTTCAGGCGAACGTCACCGTTCGAACTC
Organism: Kiloniellales bacterium; assembly: GCA_030067055.1. The sequence continues at coordinate 5,026 of JASJAL010000420.1, forward strand.
AAGGGAAACATTGCCGGGGTGAAATCCTTCGGCAAGCTGGCGGAAAAAAAGAAGCCGCGGCCGTAGACCTCGCGAACGACCATCAGCCCGGGAAATCTGAGTTCCGTCAGGTTGCCGTTCAGCGCTCCGGCTTCGTGCTGCCGATAGTCAACGTCCCAACCGGCGGCTATCGCCTCTTCCTGGAGCTCTTCAATGTCGTCCAACGGGGTCGACCAAAGAGGCGATTGATTTTGCTCTTCGTTATCCACGCCGATCCCTACCTGCAGTTTCCACGGCATATCCTCGCCGCCTGCCATAAAGCGGCGCTATCTGCCTTGCCATCGCGCACCACGATGCTGAAGTAATCCCGGGCTCATCGACAACCGATTATCAGGACAGCGCGCCCGACCAAGAGGCGCCATCGATCTGCGCTTTACTGAATTTACAATTTTATCTTGTCGAATTGTCAAATATTACGTTAGGGCGAAGGCCTCGGATGAGTCGCCACCTGGCAATCTTCGTCGCAGCAGATTTCGGTCTCCGGGAGGGCGAGCGAATTCATGCCAGGCTCCAATGCCTTGACGTCAGTCCCGAGGACACCGGATGAACGCTCCCTTCACGCAAGGGATTTCGCATCACAAGCGAAGAGTCTGACTCCCGCGGAATCGCCGGCCGATCGACGTGTAACGGGCAAGAAATCTTTCCCGACGTCGTAATCGCAAGCTCCGGTGAAATCGGGCACGGCGTGCGTGCCCGTTGCGCTGGGTTGCGGAGCCGGTCGAACCAGCGAGCGCAGTGTTCCTGTGAGCTTTGGCGCACAAGGCCGCTCGTTTGCCGGATCCTCCTGGGGTCTCGGAAGATTTCGCTCAACCGGATGGGCCCTTCGCGAAACGGATAACGGAGTTTCGCATACCGGATAGCCGGTGAAATGCGATCCCGCTAGATTCCAGCCGTGGCGCGCAATGGTCAGTCCGGCGCGTCATCTGGCGATGCGTCGGGCAGCGCAGAGCTCGGAACCCAGAAAAAACCGCCCCGCTCCGTACATGAAACCGGGTTTCTATTCGGTGCGGGGCGCAAACTTGAACGACTGCTGGATCCACGGGCGGAATGGCGTCCTGGGGGGGATTCTGATGACACAGATCGCGCTGACGCGGGCGAGCCAACTGATCCAAATCACCGATACGCTGGAAGGTCTCGGCGAATCGCCGGAGCGGGTGCTCGAGCAGGCGAAGCTGCCGATGTGGCACTACTGCGATCCGGACGACCTGATCCCCACACACCACATCTACCGGCTTATGTCCCATGCCGCCCGGAGCTTGGGCAGTCCGGCTTTCGGACTGCAGGTCGGGTTGGAAAGCAGCATCGCGAGCCTAGGTTCCTACGGCAAAGTGATCGCCAGCGCGCTCACCATCAAGCACGCCCTGGAGGCGAGCTGCCGCTTGATCCACCTCCATACCTCCGACGCCCGTCTCTGGCTGATCCCGGCGGGCGAGGAGGTCTGGTTGTGCCGCAGCCAGTTCCGCGGACCGAAGTTCGGCCGTACGCAGTTTGAGCAATACGTTCTGACCCGGCTGATCGACTACGTGCGCCTCGGGGCCGGCCCATCCTGGCAGCCGGCCAAGGTCCGCCTGCAGACTCAGGAGGCGCCGGAGCGCGCGCTAAGGAACGCGCTCGGCGACCCGGAGATCCGCGCCGGGCAGAAGTTCACGGCCATTGCCGTCCCGCGCGGCTGCCTGGCGATGCCCCTACGGCACCGCCGGACGCCGGGCGAGGCAGGCGAAGCGGTGGAAGCCCGGCTTCGGGAGACGGCCCCCGCCTCAGACTTCTGCGGCTCGCTGCGTCAGCTGACCGCGGCCTTGCTGAAGCAGGAGGGGCCGCCGCGGGTCGAGATGATGGCGGAGATTACCGGCCTATCCGTGCGTTCGCTGCAGCGCCGCCTGGCCAAGTGCGGGCTCAGCCACCTTGAAATCACTCAGCAAACCCGCTACGAGACCGCCTCCCGCCTGCTCGAGGATCCCGACATCCGCATCACGGACATCGGCATGGAGCTGGGCTATGCCGATTCCGCGCACTTCGCCCGTGCCTTCAGGCGCTGGGCCGGTATCTCGCCGCGTCAGTACCGCCGTCACATGCTGATGCATTGATTGACGTAGCACATCACAGCCGAGTCTTGCGGCGGAGCGGTTCTGCGCGAGCGCGGGCCGCTGGTCTCAGACCTAGACAACGAGCCAGGGCGCGCTCTCGATATGCTCGCAATTCTTGGAAATATTCGACGGCCTATCTTGATCTCGGCCGACGCTTGACTTTGCGGCGGCCTGTGCATTGGTGGCGATAAGTGCTCGGCGACATCCCGGTCCAGCGGAGGAAGGCCCGTGTGAAGTGGGCGGGATCTGAGTAGTCCAACGCTCGAGCGATATCGGCCACGCTTTG
>JASJAL010000421.1 GCA_030067055.1 Kiloniellales bacterium
GTGGTCAACAGCCAGATCGGCTTGCGCGAAGCCTCGTTCCGGGTCGCGGTTCAGGACGGGGAGCTGACCGGGCCCTTGAGCGCGGTCGTCGCAGAGGTCCCCTTCAAGGGTGAACTCCGCCTCGCTGGCGAGGGCGACGAGCCGAAGGTCGAGGTGTCCCTGGCAGCCGAACAGAGCGATATCGGCGGATTGCTGTCCCTCCTGACCCGCGCCGAAGGGGTCGAGGGCGCCTTTGAGGTCGCCGAGCTCGCGGTCTCGGCGCGGGGCGAGTCGATCCGCTCGCTGGTCTCAACCACGGAGCTGCGCGTCGTCCTCGCGGGTGCGGCGCTGTCCTACGGCCACGATACGGGGGAGCAGCCGGTCGATTTCACCCTCGACCGCTTCGACATTCTCTTCGCCGCCGCGGGGGAGTCGCGGATCACCGCCGCCGGCTCGCTGTTGAAGGAACCCTTCTCTTTGGCGCTCGACGGCGGCACCTTCGTCGACAATTTCGTCAAACGCAACTGGCCGCTCGACCTCACGGCGACTGGGGCCGGCGCGGAACTGCGACTCAGCGGGACGCTGGGCAGTCTCAGAGACGAGCCGGTCGCCGACATCGACTTCTCGATCGCAGGCGACCGTCTCGGCGACCTGTCGACCTGGCTCGGCCTGGCGCCCGAGGCGGAGGGCGCCTACGCCCTGAGGGGCAAGGTGACGCGCGGCGCAGAAGGCCTGCGGATCCGCATCGACGAGGGGCGGATCCGGGACACCGTTCTCGAGGGCGACGTCGGCAGTCGGCAAGAGGGCGATACGCCAGTCACCGTCATCGAGCTGGCCGTCGGCACGCTCGACCTCGCGGGCCTGGCCGATCTCGCGCCGGAAGGGCCGGAAGATGCCGGCACCGAGGATCAAGAAGAAGCATTCGCCATCGACGTGCCGATCCTGCCGCAGGGCATCGAGCTAATCGACTCCGACATCGAGGTGACGATCGAACGCGTTGTCGCAGAGCCCCAGGATCTCACCGAGATCGCCTTCTCCTCCCGGATCCGGGACGGCTACGTCGCCGAGGCGCCGTTGCGGGCGGTCTTCGCCGAGGCCGCCGTCGATGGCAGCCTTTCCGCCGACCTTCGGGGCGAGGTGCCCGCTTTCGGCCTCGACTTGCGCTCGACCGACGTCAATGTCGGCGACGTCTTGGCGCAGCTCGGCGTCGCGCAGGGCCTGGAGCTGACCGCGGGCGGCTTCGAGCTGAGCCTGGCGGTGCGCGGCACGACCCTGCGCGGGATCCTGGAACGCTCCGAGTTCTCGGCCGGTCTTCGCGACGGCCTGTGGCGGCTCCGCGATCCCAACACCGAGGGCACGCTCGATCTGGGAATCCCGGAAGGACGAATCGAAGCCGGGGTCGGTACGCCGATCACCTTGGCCCTGGACGGCCGGATCGACCAGACGCCGGTCAAGATCGACATCCGGACTGACAGCCTCGCCAGCTTCGCCGAGCCGAAATCGAGCCTGAGCGCGACCTTGAACGTCAAGCTGTTGAACGCCGAGCTCGAGTTCACCGGCACCACTCCCCTGCCGGTCGCGGCCCAGAACCTGCGCTTCGAGCTGGATTTCTCCGGCGAGCGGGCCAGCGACTTCGACGAACTGCTGCAGGTCTCGTTGCCGCCCTGGGGACCCTACCGGCTCTCCGGTGCCTTCGGCAGCCGCGAATCCGGCTACTTCATCGAGGATCTTCAGCTCGGAGTCGGCAGCAGCACGCTGACCGGCAAGCTGGATCTCGACACGACGGCCGAGCGGCCGCGCCTGGATCTCGCTTTCGCCGCGCCGAAGATCCAGCTCGACGACTTCGAGACCGGCGATTGGTCGCCGGGCGAGGGCGGCGAGGTGTCGGAAGATACGACGGAGACCGGGGCGGAGGATGACGGCGATGTCGCCGAGCTGCTTTCACCGCAGGTCATGCGCAGCCTCGACGCCGCGCTCGCGGTCGAAGTGACGGAGGTCCTCTCCGGCGAGGACCGGCTCGGCAACGGTCGGCTGGAGGCCGCTCTGCAGGACGGCCGGCTGACCGTCGAGCCGATCGCGGTCGAGGTGCCCGGCGGCAAGGTTGAGGTCGGCTTCGCCCTGGAGCCGAGCGAAAGCGACATCAGCCTCGAGGCAAGGGCGAAGATCGACGGCTTCGACTACGGCGTCCTCGCCCGGCGCATCGATCCGGAATCCGAGACCGGCGGCGTGCTCAACCTCGACGTCGATATCAAGACCCGGGGCCCGGAACTGGCCGAGGCCATGGGCGGAGCCGAGGGACACATCGACTTCGGGGTCTGGCCGAAGGACCTGGAAGCCGGCCTCTTCGATCTCTGGGCGGTGAACCTTTTCACCTCGGTCCTGCCGTCCCTGGACTCGGAGGCCTCGACGGTCAACTGCCTGATCGGCCGCTTCGTGATCGAGGACGGGATCATGCGTCCGACGGCCCTGCTGATCGACACCTCGCGCATCCAGGCCTCCGGCGACGGGACCATCGATTTCAAGAAGAACACCATCGAATTCAGCGCCGCGCCGCGGTCCAAGAGACCGCAGATGTTCAGCGCCCAGACGCCGATCCGGGTCCGGGGCCGCTTCGAGGACTTCGAACTGGGGGTGTCGACCGGGGCCCTGGCCGGCACGGTCTTCCGCATGATCACCAGCCCGGTGGTCGTGCCCTTCGAGTGGGTTTTCACCAAGAACGCCCCGGCCGACGGCGAGGAAGCCTGCCGGGAAGCCTGGGGCGACGCGGCGCAGCGCTGATTGGGTGTTTCCGCCCGGACCGGGGTCAGCCCTTGTGGCCGACCAGCAGAGGCGTGGCCCCGCTGATCATGTCGGATACATCTAGCCCGGGCGTGACCTTGTCGTACTTGCCGTCGATCAGCAGCGAAGCCGCGCCGTGCACGAAGGTCCAGAGCTTGATGGCGATTTCGTTGGCATCCCGATCGACGCCGTGGGCGGCGCAGTACTTGCCGACCTGCTCGATCACGTAGCCGAAGCATTCGCCGCCGGTCTCCGACACCTGCTGGAAGGTCTCCATCAGGGGTGGCTGGCCGAACATCAGCCTGAACAGGCCGGGCTGCCCGGCCGCGAAGGCAACATAGGCGTGGCCCATGGCCTCGACGGCCGCCAGGCTGCCCTCACCCTGGGCTTCGACGGCACGGACGGTGTCCGCGTGCAAGCCCTCGAAACCGCGCGCCGTCACCTCCGCCAGCAACTCCTCGCGGTCCTTGAAGTGCCGGTAGGGCGCGGCCGTCGAGACCCCGGCGCGGCGGCAGGCGTCGGCGAGCGAGAAGGACTCCGCACCGGCCTCGGCGACCAGCTGGTAGGACGCGGCGATCAGCGCCTCCCTCAGGTCGCCGTGATGGTACTTGGCCTTCTGCTGCGCCGTCGCGGCGCCGGATCTGGCGGATGACATCATCCAATTCTCCGTTTCGCCGGTAAAAGGAATGTTAGCTCGGCTAACTTGCCCTTGCAAAGTTAGACAGACTAACATATGTTAGCGCAAGTAACATCGTGCAAGGCCCGGTCGCACTTGAGTTCACGAGGATAGGCGAAATGGACAGCTCGGGAAAAGCCGCAAGATCCGGACGAGGCAGCGGATCGCTCCTACGCGGGGCTCTGCTGGGGCTGACCGGCGTCGGCTTCCTCGGACTGATGGGCGGGGGCATCGCCGCGCTGCATCTGCGCGCGGCCGCCGAGGCGCCGGCGGCCGCGAACCCGCCGGTCCGGGTCGCCGTCGAGCCGATCCGCCTGGAGAGCGGCTACAGTGTCACCGAGCGCTTCGCCGGACGGCTGGAGCCGGCCCGGGAGACCCGCCTCGCCTTCGAGCGCGCCGGGCTGGTCATGGCGGTGCTCTTCGAGGAGGGCGATCGGGTCGCCCGGGGCGAGGTCGTCGCCCGCCTGGACACGGCCAAGCTCGAGGCCGAGCAGGACCGGCTCCGGGCCCAGCGCCGTGAGCTGCAGGCCCAGGAAGCCCTGGCCAAGGCGACCCTGGAGCGCCAGGAAACCCTTGCCACCCAGGGCTGGCAGACCGAGCAGCGCTACGACGAGGCCCGCTTCGGCCTGGCGGAGATCGGCGCGGCCATCGAACGGGTCGACGCCGCCATCGCCTCGGTCGAAGTCGATATCGGCAAGTCGGTGCTCACCGCACCCTATGCCGGTGGGATCGCCGCGCGCTGGGTCGACGAAGGCGCGGTGGTCGACGCCGGCACCCCGGTGGTCGAGCTGCTGGAATCCGACGCCCGGCAGCTGCGTGTGGGGGTCTCGGTCGCGGCGGCCAAGGCCCTGGAGGAGGGTCAGCTCTATCGCCTCGACGCCGATGGGCGCCGCCTGGACGGCCGCCTGATCGCCAAGCGACCCGACCTGCAGACGGGGACCCGGACGGTCACCGCCCTGTTCGAGCTTCGCGGCGGCGCGGACCTGCCCTTCGGCGAGATCGTCGAACTTCTGCTCGAGCGCCAGGTCCCGAGCGAAGGCGCCTGGTTGCCTTTGCCGGCGCTGAGCGAAGGCCGCAAGGGCCTGTGGTCGGTGCTGACCGTCGTCGAGCGCGACGGCGAAACCTCGGTCGCCCGGGAAGCCGTCGAAATCCTGCACCTGGAGGAGGGCCGTGCCTTCGTGCGCGGGACCTTCACCGAAGGTGCGAGGGTCGTGCTCAGCGGGACCAACCGCGTCATTCCGGGGCAAAGAGTCGCCCTCGCGGCCCAGGAGTAGGTCCGATGGAGACGCTGTTTTTCCGCAACAAGCGGATCGTCGCCCTCACCATCCTGATGATCCTTGCGGCGGGCGTCTCGGCCCTGATGACGGTCGGCCGCCAGGAGGATCCGACCATCTCCAACCTCTTTGGGAACATCGTCACGCCCTATCCCGGCGCGGACCCGGCACGGGTCGAGTCCCTGGTGACCGAGAAGGTCGAGGACGAGTTGAAGAAGATCCCCGAGATCAAGGAGATCGAGTCGACCTCGCGGAACGGCCTCTCCTTCGTCAGGGTCGAACTCATCTGGAGCCTTTCAGAGGCCGAGATCGAGCAAACCTGGTCGGAGGTCCGCGATGCGATCGCCGACGCCGCGGCCAACTTCCCGCCGGGGGTTCCCGAGCCCAGCTTCGACGACGACCGCACCGGTGCCTTCTCGGCGATCAGCGCGGTCTCGGCCCGGCCCGGAACGACTCCCAGCCCGGCGATCCTGCGGCGCTACGCGGAGATCCTCCAGGACCGCCTGCGAACTCTTTCCGGGACCAAGCTGGTCGAGCTCTATGGCGCCCGGGACGAGGAGATCCTGGTCACCGTCGACCCGCGCAAGCTGGCCTCGCTCGGGCTGACCGTGGCCGAGGTTTCCGCCGCCATCGCTCGGGCGGATACCAAGGTGCGGGCCGGGCAGCTTCGCGGCGCGGCGGAGGATCTGCTGATCGAGGTGACCGGCGAGATCAAGTCGCTGGCGCGGATCCGCGACGTGCCGCTGCGCGAGGGCGTGGCCGGCCGCATTCTCAGAGTCTCCGACGTCGCGACCGTGACCCGCACGCTGCGCCAGCCGGCGGCCAGCCTGGCCTACGCCGACGGCGTCCGGGCTGTGCTGATCGCCTCGAAGATGGAAGCGGACCTCCAGGTCGACGTCTGGATGGACCGGGTCCGCGCGATCGTCGGCGATTTCGAGGCCGAGCTGCCGGCGGGGCTCGAGCATCGCCTACTCTTCGACCAGAACGACTACACCGCCGACCGCCTGGCCTTCGTCGTCACCAACATGCTGATCGGCGCCAGCCTGGTGGTCGCCGTCCTGCTGGTGACCCTTGGCTGGCGGGCCGCATTGATCGTCGCTTCGATCCTGCCCCTGGCCAGCCTGATGTCGCTGGCCGGGCTCCAGGCGATCGGGATCCCGGTCCACCAGATGTCGCTGACCGGCCTGATCGTCGCGCTCGGCCTGCTGGTCGACGCCGGGATCGTCATGTCCGACGAGATCCGCAAGAAGCTCGACCTGGGGACCGCGCGGCTGCAGGCAGTCTCCGCGGCGATCCGGCGGCTCGCGGTGCCGCTGCTCGCCTCGACCGTGACCACGGCGCTGGCCTTCATGCCCATGGCCCTGTTGCCGGGGCCGCCTGGCGACTTCGTCGGCGCCATCGCGATCGCGGTGATCATCATGCTGGTCGCCTCGCTGATCTTGGCGCTGACCATCACGCCGGCACTCTCGGGCTGGTTTCTGAAGCCCTCCGGCGAAGGCGGAGGGCTGCTGTCTAATGGCCTGCACCTGCCCCGGCTGAGTGCCGCCTTCGGCCGTTCCCTGGCGTTGTCGCTGCGCTTTCCGAAGCTCGCCATGCTCGGCGCCCTGATCTTGCCAGTGATCGGCTTCGGCGCCTTCCCGACCCTGAAGGCGCAGTTCTTCCCCGGCGTCGACCGCGACCAGTTCTACGTCCAGGTCAAGCTGCCGGACGGCACCGCGATCGCCGAGACCGAGCGGGCCGCGCGCCTGGCCGAAGAAGTCATGCGCGGCTATCCGGGCATCCGCCACCTGCACTGGGTGATCGGTGAGAGCGCGCCGGCCTTCTACTACAACATGACCACCGACCAGGATGCGGAATCCAGCTTTGCCGAGGCCCTGATCACGACCGCCTCGCCGTCTGCGACCGAGCGGATCCTGCCCGAGCTCCAGCGCGATTTGGACCGGGCGATCCCCCAGGCGCGGGTGATCGTGCGCGGCCTGGTCCAGGGCCCGCCGGTCAGCGCCCCGGTCGAGATCCGGGTCTTCGGCCCCGACATCGAGGTGCTGAGGGAGATCGGCGAGCAGGTCCGCGCGATCATGGTCTCGGTGCCCGACATCCTCCAGGCCCGGACCCAGCTGACCGGCGGCGCGCCGAAGCTGGTGCTCGACCTCGACGAGGAGAAGGCCCGGCTCGCGGGCCTCGACCTGGGCGCGATCGCCGGCCAGCTCGAGACGACCCTGGAAGGCGCCCTCGGGGGTTCGCTGATCGAGGCCAGCGAGGAGCTTCCGGTGCGGGTCCGGGTCGGCGCCGCGGGCCGCGACAGCTTCGAGGCGTTGCGCCGGACCGACGTCCTCGGCCCGGACGCCGCGCAGACGGCCCAGGCCGGCGGCTATCCCGGGGTGCCGCTGGCGGCGCTCGGCGCCCTGCGCCTGGTGCCAGCCGAGAGTCCGATCTTCCGGCGCAATGGCGAGCGGGTGAACACCATCCAGGGCTTCACCCATCGCGAGGTTCTGCCGGAAGAGGCGCTGAAGACGGTGCGGGCACGGGTTGCCGAAAGCGGGCTCGTGCTGCCGCCGGGCTACAGCTTCGAGGTCGGCGGCGACGCCGACGCCCGCAGCGAGACCCTGACCAACATGCTGGCCGCGGTGGGCATCATCATCGCGCTCACCGTCGCGACCATCGTGCTGACCTTCAACTCCTTCGGGCTGTCGGCGATCGTCGGCGTGGTCGCGGTCCTCTCA
>JASJAL010000060.1 GCA_030067055.1 Kiloniellales bacterium
GCTTGCGCCATGGATTGCCGGGTCAAGCCCGGCAATGACAGTCGAGTGAACGGACGTTCAATCGAGGTTCACACGCCAGCGCCGTACTTGCCTGGCACTCAGTCCTGCTTCAGGCCCGCGTCGTAGGTCGCGTTCAGCCAGTCGATGACCCACCGCTTGGCCTTGGGATCGACGTTGAGCGCGATCTCGAAGAGCGGCTGGGCGGCTTCGCCCGCCTTCTGCGGATAGAGGCCCAGAACCTTGGCCGACTTCTCGTGGAAGTCAGGCGCCGAGATGGTTTTCTCGGCGGCGTCGCGCCAGGCGGCGAGAACCTCGTCCGGCGTGTCCTTGGGCAGGAAGATCATCTTCTGGGCCGCATAGCCCGCGATCATGAAGGACTTCCAGGCCTCCCAAGCCGGTCCCGAGGGCGCCTCGCCCTTGATCTGGGTGTAGACCTCCTTGAAGCTCGGCAGGTCCGGGAAGGTCGGATCGCGGACGATCTCGCCCTTGGTGTCGACCGCGCCCCAGGTCATGAGCGCCACGGCCTTGCCGGCGTCGGCCAGCGGCTTGACCTTCTTGATGAAGGCGGCCGAGGTCTGGTGGTCCAGGTTGGTCTCGCCGCGCTCGAAGGCCAGGCGCCGGCCGCCCGAGCCCTTCATGCCGAAGATCGCCTTGGGCCGGATCTCGAGCATCTCCAGCGCCAGCAAGGGTATCAGGTCGAGCGAGGTCGCGCCTTGGCTGCCGAACTTGAGGTCGTCGCGCCCGGCCAGCTTGGCCAGGTCGGCGGCGCTCTCGATGCCAAGTTCGGTCGAAACGTAGAAGACGCCGCCGGTCGGCGTCGCCATGACCAGGCGCCAGTCTTTGTATTCGTACTCGACCCGCGGGTCGTTCAGCAGGTAGGGGAACTGGGTCGAGCCGGAGGTGCCGAGGACGGTCAGGCCGTCGGGCTTGGCCCGGGATGCGAACTGGTTGGCCCCGATGGTCGAGCCGCCGCCCTTGATGTTCTTGACCACCAGGGTCGGCTCGCCCGGCAGGTTCGCCGCCAGGAGCGGGGCGTAGAAGCGGGCCCAGGTGTCGGAGCCGCCGCCCTCCTTGAAGGGGATGATCCACTCGATCCGCTTGCCGGAGAAGTCGACCTCCGCCGAGGCCGTCCCCGGCAGGGCCAGGGCCATGGCGGCCGCCGTCGCCAGGGTCAGGACCGTTCTACGCCGCATCTTACTACCTCCCATGATTCAGCTTGATTTATTTGCTCCATTAAACTGGTTCTGTCGTTTTCTTAAGATATCACCTTAATCTCTGTAACGGGTACGGTGAACCTCACGATCTTAGCCCTTGCGCCGCCTCGGTCCCGGCAATTCTGCCGAAGACCGAGCCCGACATCAGCCCGGTGCCGCCCGGGTAGTTGTGATAGAAGATCCCGCCCACCAGTTCCCCGGCGGCGAAGAGGCCGGGGATCGGGCGCAGGTCGGTGTCGAGCACCCGGGCGCTGGTGTCGACCCTGAGGCCGCCGAAGGTAAAGGTGATCCCGCAGGTCACGGCGTAGGCCTCGAAGGGCGGCTCGCTCAGGGTGTTGGCCCAGTTCGACTTCGGCACCGCCAGGCCTTCCGCGCATCGGCCATCCTTGATGTTGGGATCGAAGGGTACCGCCTCGCGGACCGCGGCGTTGAAGGCCGCGACTTCGGCCAGAAATCCCTGCGGGTCGACGCCCTCCAGCCGCTCCGCCAGGCCCTCCAGGGTCTCCGCCTGAACCTTGGTCACCTGCTTGATCCGGTATTCGTCGCGCAGCAGGTGGGTGACCTTCTGGTCGAAGACCTGCCAGGCGAACTGGCCGGGCTGGTTCAGGATCTCGCGGCCGTATTTGGCGTAGGTGTAGTTGCGGAAATCGGCGCCCTCGTCGACGAAGCGCTTGCCCAGGGCGTTGACCAGGATGCCGAAGGGATAGGAGTGCTTCTGGAACTGATCGCCGACCGCCAGGTCGCCGAACTCGGGGGCGTTGCGCTCCCAGCCGACCGCGTGGCAGCCGGACCAGTTGCCGTAGGGCGCGGCGCCGATGTCCAGGGCCATCTTGATCCCGTCGCCGGTGTTGAAGCGCGAGCCTCGGACCTTGGCCATTTCCCAGCCCGGGCCGAGGTAGCGGGTGCGCCACTCCGGGTTGGCCTCGAAGCCGCCGGCCGCGATGATCACGCCTTTGGCCGCGACCTCTTCTGGTTTGCCGCCGCGACGACGGACCCGGACCCCGGTTACCGCCTCGCCGTCGAAGACCAGTTCGCTGGCGCGGGCGTTGTACTCGATCTGGACCTGGCGCTCGCGGGCCGCCGAGGTCAGGGAGTCGACCAGGCCGGGGCCGCCGCCCCAGGCCTCGACCGTCAGGCCACCCCAGAACTTGAAGCGGCCGTCGACCTTGAAGGCCTGGCGGCCGTAGATCGGCACGAAGCGCACCCCCTTCTCGCGCATCCAGACCATGGTCGCCCTGGAGCGCCGGACCAGCAGCTCGACCAGGTCGGGGTCGCAGCGGTACTGCGTGACCCGGAACATGTCGTCGAAGAACTGGTCCTCGCTGTAGGTGCCGAAGTCGGTCTGGGCGACCTCCTCGTCGGAGAGGTCGGGCATGACTTCCCGGAGGTCGTCAACGCCCTCGTAGGCGAAGCGGATGGCGCCCGCGGTGAAGCGCGAGTTGCCGCCGTTTTGGTCTTCCGGGGCCCGCTCCAGGACCAGCACCCGGGCGCCGTTCTCCTGGGCCGCCAGGGCCGCGCAGAGCGCCGCGTTACCGGCGCCGATCACCACGATGTCGTAGGCCTCGGACAAGGGACCCTCTCAGAACTGGTAGCGGCGCAGGCCGCCGTCGACCGGGATGACGGTGCCGGTAATGTAGCCCGCGAGCGGCGAAGCGAGAAAGGCCGCCAGGGCCGCGAGGTCCTCCGGTTCGCCGTAGCGGCGCATGGGGATCTCGGTCTCGGCTTGCTCCTTGCGGTACTCGGGCGAGTAGTTGCGGCGGATCTGGTCGCTCATGATCCGGCCCGGCGGGATGCAGTTGACGGTAACGCCCTTGGGGCCGACAAGGCGCGACAGCCCCTTGGCCCAGGAATGGACCGCGGCCTTGGCGCAGAAGGCGCCGTTGATGCCTTCGGGCTCCGACTTGCCGGTGATGTTGATGATCCGGCCCCAGCCTCGTTCGGTCATCTGGTCGATCAGAAGATCGGTCAATTGCCGGGGACGGGTGAAGTTGAGGGTCAGCGCCTCCTCCCAGCGGCCCTCCTGGGTGTGGAGCTCGAAAGGGCGGCTGCCGCCGGCGTTGTTGACCAGGATGTCGACCCGGCCGAGCGCTGCCATCGCCGTTTCGGCGATGGTCGCGGGCGCGTCGGGATCGAGGATCTCCTTCAGGATCACCGCCGGTGCCGGACCGCCGGCCTCGGCGATCATCTCGGCCGTTTCCCGGGCAGCTGCCTCGCGCCGGCCTGTGATCGCGAGCCGCACACCCTCGCGGGCCAGGGCCAGCGCGATGCCGCGGCCGATGCCGGCGCTGGCGCCGGTCACGAGTGCGGTCTTGCCGTCGAGCTGCAGGTCCATCGCGTGCTCCTCCCCGATACTTCTTGCCGGATCACTTGAACCAGATGGCCGTCCCCGGCACGAAGCTTACCACCATCAGCACGGCGAACATCGCCAGGATGAACCACTTGCCGTAGCCCATGACCTGCTCGATGCGCAGCCCGGTCGCCGAGCAGACCGTCAGCAGGACCGAGGCGACCGGCGGGGTCTGCTGGCCGATGCCGAGGTTGAGGCAAACGATGACGCCGAAGTGAACCGGGTCGAGGCCCATGTCGCTGGCCAGTGGCAGGAGCATCGGCACGACCACGATGATCGCCGCCGAGGCGTGCAGGAACATCCCGAGCAGCAGCAGGAAGGCGTTGATCATCAGCAGTCGCAGCACGTAGTCGTCGGTGATCCCGCCGAGCCCGGCCGCGAGCTTCTGGGGCAGCTGTTCGTTGGCCAAGAACTGGCCAAGCACCGCGCTGCCGGCGATGATCATCATGACCACCGATGTCTGGCGGACCGTGGTCGCCATAACCTCGTAGAGCTTGGCGCCGCCGAGGTCGCGCTGCAGCAGCAGGCCGAAGGCGAGGGCGGCCAGAACGCCGATCGCGGCCGCCTCGGTCGGGGTCACAAGGCCGGCGATCAGGCCGCCGACCACGATCACCGGGATCAACAGCGGCACCGCCGCGCCCAGCAGGGTCCGGCCGAGGCGGGTCAGTTCGAAGCGACTGTCGACGGGGTGACCCTCCCGGCGGGCGAAGACGTAGCTAGTCGCCATGAAGGCGGCGCCGAGGAGCAGGCCGGGCAGGATCCCGGCGATGAACAGCTCCTTGATCGAGGTGTTGGTGGTCACTCCGTAGAGCACCATGGGAATCGAGGGCGGGATGATGATCCCAAGGGTGGCGCTGGTCGCGGTCACCGCTGCGGCGAAGCCGCGCGGGTAGCCCTGGCGCTCCATGGAAGGAACGAAGACCTTGCTCATCACCGCCGCGTCGGCGACCGCCGAGCCCGACATTTCCGCCAGGAACATCGAGGTCACCACGTTGACGTGGGCCAGGCCGCCGCGGATCCAGCCGACCAGGGCGGCGGCGAGGGCGATCAGCCGCTGCGAGATCGAGGTCGCCCCCATCAACTCGCCCATCAGGATGAACAGCGGGATCGCCAGCAGCACCACCGAGTTGGTGCCGGAGAACATCTGGATCGGCACCATGATCAGGTCGATGCCGGAGATCGCCATGGCGAAGCTCGCGGTCAACAACAACGCGAAGCCGATCGGCACGCCCAGGGCGATCAATAGGAAGAGCAGTCCGATGATCCCCCAGGCCATGGCCTAGGAGTCCTCGGCGCGACTACGCAAGCGGGCCAGCAGCCGCTGGGCGATCGGCAGGGCGAGCAGCAGCGCCGCCAGTGGCAGCACGGCCATGAACCAACCCTGGGCGATCTCGGCGGTCTCGATCTCGGTGGCACCGTCGATCCGGATCATGCGTAGGGACTGCCAAAGCAACAGTCCGAGAAAGACCAGGATGGCGGCATCGATCGCTATGCGCAGGCCGTGGCGCGGGCCGGCCGGCAGGCTGCGAAGCAGCAAGTCGAAGCCGATGTGGCCGTCGCGCCGCAGTGCCAGGTAGGCACCGAGGAAGGCGATCCAGACCAGAAGGTAGCCCGGCACTTCGTCGGCGGTGACGCTGACGCTGCCGAAGGCCTCGTTCAGCAGGTCGTAGAGGGGGATCAGCCAGTCGGCCTCGCGCGCCCAGGTCCGCAGCCAGCCGAGCACGACATAGCGGTAGAAGACGTTGGCGAGGATCATCGCAGTCGAGGCGACCAAGCAAAGCACCGCCGCTGCGGTCACGATCCGGTCGACGTGCTTCAAGGTCATCTCAAGGCCGCCCCATGAGAAACGGCGGAGCCGTGGCCCCGCCGCCTCCCACCGCCCCAATACCCGGTCAGTTGCTGCTTGCCGCCGCGCGCACCAGCTTCAGCCAGTCGTCGCCCTGGGACGCGACGTAGTCGTCGTAGCTCTTGGCCGTCGCCTTCTGGAAGGCGGAGAGGTCGACCTCGTTGATCGAGAGCTTCGACTTCATCTCCCCGAAGTACTTGGTCTCCAGTCCGGCGGCGGCCTTGTAGGCCCTTGCGGTGATTGTGCGGCCGGCGGCCTCGAAAGCGGCCTGCTGTTCGCCGTTCAGGCTGTCCCAGAAGCCCTTCGAGGCAATCAGGAAGGACGGTGTGTAGACGTGCCCGGTCAGGCTGAGGTGCGTGGCGACCTCGAAGTGCTTCTGCTCGTAGAAGCCGTAGGTCGCGGCCTCGGCGCCGTCCACCACCCCGGTCTGCAAGGCGGTGAAGGTCTCCTTCCAGGAGACCTTCTGCGGCGTCGCGCCCATCTGCTGGAACACGCCCTGGCGGAACTTGCCGCCGGAGATCCGGATCTTCAAGCCGTCGAGGTCGCTCGGCGTGGTGACCGCCCGCTTGGCGTTGATGACGTGGCGGAAGCCGTTCTCGTAGACGCCGATCACCTTGACCCCGGCGACCTCCTCGATCCGGGCGCGCACCGCGTCCTCCAGGCCCGCCTCCATGGCGCGCTGGACGTGGGCGCGGTCCAGGAACAGCCAGGGCAGGTCGAAGACGCCCAGCTTCTTGTCCAGCTTCATGACCCCGGAGGCGACGTTGATCATCTCGATCGAGCCGGCCTTGACGTTGGTGATCAGGGCCTTCTCCTTGCCGAGTTGGCCGCCGGGAAAGAGCTCGAAGCGGAACTGACCCGGAAGCCGGGTCTCGATTTCGGCCGCGAACATCTCGGACTGCTGGTGCAGCGGCGAAAGGGCAGAGACATGGCTCGCGACCCGGACCTCGCGCGGTTCGGCGACGGCGCCGCTCGCGATGACCGCCAAGGCCGCCAATGCGACCAACTGCGAAAGAAATCTCTTCATGGCTCCCCCTCCTGCCGCTCTAGTTTCTTCAGCGAATTTCGACGTGGTACTGAAATTCGTCGGCCCGGCCGCGCGAACTGCGCCATTCGAGCGGCGTGTCGTCGTAACCGAAAGCGGTACGGTCGATGACGATGACCGGCGTTCCCTTTTTCAGGTTCAATAACTGCGCGTGCTTGCTCGAGCAGGCTTCTGCGGTCAACTCTTCCTCGGCGCGAGCGACGATCTCGCCGCAAGCCTCTTCGTAAATCGGATAGAGCAGGGGACCGATATCGGAGTCCTCGAGGTCGAGAAGGGCCTTGAAGCGATCGAAGGGTAGCCAGATCTGCTCCGCCAGGACCGGTTCGCCGCCGAGCCGGCGCAGGCGCGACATGGAGATCACCTTGGAGTCGGGCGGTAGCCGCAGGGTCTTGGCCACTTCGGCCGGCGCGGCCACGGCTTCGCGCCGGAGAATTTCACTCTCCGGCACCGTCCGCTCTTCTTCGGTGCCATGAAATCGGAAAAAGCGAAACAGCGAGCTGTCGAAGCTCGGCTTGCGGACAAAGGTGCCCTTGCCCTGATGCCGCTCCAGCAGACCTTCGTCCACCAGTTGCGTGATGGCTTGGCGCACCGTGCCCGGGGCGACCGTGAAGTGCAAGGCGAGGTCTTGTTCGGACGGGAGTCTTTCGCCAGGCCGCCAGCGGCGATGTGAAATTGCTTGCTTGAGGGTTTCGGCGAGCCTTTGGTAGCGAGGGAGCCGATCGTCCCCTCTCAATGCCGCGTCCATCGGATTACAACAAATTGCCTCCTTGTGAGTCCGCCCATAACAGTCTTATATAAGACTGATAGTGTCAAGGTCACGAGAATCGCTTTGGACCAGCAAACAGCACGCGCACTCTTGCCGCAAGCGGATACGCAACCGATAGGCGCGATAGATTGGCATGCACACGTGTTTTTGCGTTCGCTGCCGATGGCGCCGGATCGTCGCTATACGCCGCGCACCGATGCGCCCCTTGCGCTGTTGCGGCGGTTGTTGCTGCACAATCGAATGGCGGGTGCCGTCCTCGTTCAGCCGAGCTTCCTCGGCACCGCGAACGAGTTCTTGCTTTCCGCCTTGCAGGAGCTGCGCGGCGCGGAGTCACCGCAACGCTTCTGGGGCGTGGTCGCGGTCGAAACGGACTGCGCCTTCGACAAATTACTCGCGATGCAGGCAGTCGGCGTGATCGGCTGCCGTCTCAATCTCTATGCGCGACCGCTGCCCGATTTGCGGGGCCGAACCTGGACTCGGTTTTTCGAGAACGTCAACCGGCTGGGCTGGCATGTCGAACTGCACCTGGATGGACCGCGCTTGCCTTTGCTGCTGCCGCAGCTGCTCGAGCGCTGCGAACGTCTGGTGGTCGACCATTTCGGTCTGCCTGATCCCGAACAACCGCAGCACTGTGCCGGTCTGAAGCTGCTGCTCGAAGCGCCGCCCGAGCGCGTCTGGGTCAAGGCCTCGGCGCCCTACCGGGTCTTCGAGGGCCTCAACGCCGATGAGGCGTCACGGCGCTGCAAGCCGCTCTACCGGATACTGGCCGAGGCACTGGGGCAAGAGCACGTCCTCTGGGGCAGCGACTGGCCTTGGACGCGCTTCCCGGACATCGGCGGTTACGAGCGCACGCTGGCCTGGCGCGACGCCTGGCGCAGTATCGACCCCGAGGAAAACGAATAGACCTTCCCTGTAGCTGGTCGCTCCGGCGTTGCCCTGCTTTGCGCTTCGGGTGAAGATGGCTCGGCGGCCCGTGACGGGCGCCCTCTGTCATCGCTCTGACGAAGGAGGCCGGACCCATGGCGAAGACGGCAAAACTGGCGGTTCTGAACGCCGAGGAGCGCAGGGTGCGCGAGGATCTTGCCGCGCTCTACCGCTGCTTCGTCCACTACGGCTGGACCGACTTGCTGGCGACACACATCTCGGCGCGGGTGCCGGGCAGCACCGACCAGTACCTGATCAATCCCTATGGCCTGTTCTTCGAGGAAGTCACGGCTTCCAACCTGCTGAAGGTCGACTTCGACGGCCGGGTGCTCGAGGGCGATCATCCCTACAACGAGGCCGGCCATCTGATTCACAGCGCGGTGCTCAAGGCCCGGCCCGAGATCAATTTCGTCCTGCACAGCCATACCCGAGCCGGCGTCGCGGTCTCGACCATGAAGGACGGTCTGCTGCCGATCTCGCAGCACGCCGGCATCGTGCTCGGCACCTTGGCCTATCACGACTATCAGGTGGTCACCGACGCCCAGGACGAATGCGAGCTCCTGGCCCGGGATCTGGGCGATGCCTACCTGATGCTGATGCGCAATCACGGTATCCTGGCCTGCGGGCGCAGCGCGGGCGAGGCCTTCGTGCTGCACTACGATCTCGAGGCCGCCTGCAAGATCCAGGTCGATGCGCTGCGCACCGGCGTCGAACTGGTGATGCCGCCAGCAGAGGCGATGGAGGATCTGAAGAAGTGGGGCCGCCCCCAGGAGGACAACGAGCGGGGCGATCGCACTTGGACCGCGCTTCTGCGCCGCCTGGCGCGCAGCGAACCGGACTATCGCAACTGAGCCGCGGACAGCAGGGCGGCAACCGGGTGGCGAAGAGCACAGACGGCAGCCTTCACAGGCGAGACCGTGCCGGACCTGAAACCGGCGGGCAACGACGGGGGCGAGCGGGAATTGAGTAATGTGATCGAGCGGTCGCTCGCGGGGATCGAGATATTCTCGGACCTGGATCCTGAGGCGCTGAAGCGGCTTTCCGAAACTTGTCGCTGGCGCCGCTATCGGCGCGGCGAGCGGATCATCGAACAGGGCAGCGAAAGCCGCGAAGTGCTCTTCATCACCGAGGGATCGGTCTCAATCCTGGTGCCCAGTCCCTCTGGTCGCGAAGTCGCTTTCGCGTCGCTAGGGCCGGGCAACCACATCGGCGAGCTGGCGGCCATCGACGGCGAGCCGCGCTCGGCCAGCGCCGTCGCTCTGGGCGATACCACGATCGCGATCATGCCCTCCGACCGCTTCCTCAGGCTGCTCCAGGACGATGGCCGCGTCGCATTGAAACTGCTGCATACCCTGTCTCGAATGGTGCGCAACGGTGACATCCGGATTATCGAACTGAGCACGCTGGCCGCGACTCAACGGGTCTATACGGAAATCCTGCGCCTCGCCGTTCCCGATGCCGCGGTTCCCGGGCTGTGGGTCGTTCGGCCGCTTCCGCCGCTGCGGCAAATTGCGAGTCACATCAGCACGACACGGGAAACCGTGGCGCGTACGCTCAGCGCCCTCTATCAATCTGGCCTGCTTCGCAGAAAAGGCCGCAATCTCTACATCATGGACCGGCCGGCCTTCGAGAAGCTGATCAACGTGCGCTCCCGCTCCTAAATCAAGATCGGCAAGGAATGGGGATATCACTTCCTTGATATTCCCCGACTGATTGAAATTCGAGCCCGGTGCCGGGCTTTTCTTGTCGCGCCCTCGCGGCAATTCACCAAACCGTGATCCACGTCACTTCTGTATTCGATCTTCGTCTCCAGTTACATGACATCCAGGGCAGGAAATCTGCCGAGGGAAAGGGAGAAGGATCAATGCATCGGCGTAAGTTGTTGACACACGCCTTCGACGTTTTCGCTCTGTTGTTCGGATCGCTGATTGGTATGCCATTCATTCTCATCTTCTTTTCGCCCTTTATCGGTCAGAGCTAATGGACTTGCCTTGTCCCGTGTTCTGGTCGAACCGCCTCATTGCCAGAGACCTCGGGACAATGGCAGGGCCGGTGGCGATTACGAAATAGTCGCCACCGGCCCGATTTTCTTGACCGAAGCTACCTGAGGCCACCAAGCCGGCGGGTTCCACCGGCGCCACGCCGCCATCATCGCAAAGCGGTCCGGCCTTTATCGGCTTCGTCCTTGCAAGCGTGACGCCACCAAGGCCCAACGCGACGCACAGTCGCTTCGACAGATCCAAGACGGCCTGGTCCTCGGTTCATAGATCGCGAGGCGTGAGGGGCGAGAGCCGCTCTTTCCCTAGAGAGCGCTCCGCCTGACGACCATCTCGGGCCTCGACAGTGCTGATTCCTGAAGTGTCATCCCCAAACCCGGGCCATCCGGCGCGCGGATCATCCCTTTCTCGAGCGGCGGTGGCTGGTCGACGTAGTCGCTGTACCAGCCGTAGTAGAAGGCGCGGGTGATCTCCTGCTCGACGACGTTGGGGCAGGCGAGGGCGAGCTGCACCGAGGCGGCCAGGGTGACCGGGCCCGAGCAGTCGTGAAAGGCGACCGGCAGCCCGGCGGCCTCGGCCAGGGCTCCGACCTTGCGCGCGAAGGTCAGGCCGCCGCCCCAGGTCAGATCGACGATCGGCACGGAGAGGGCGTCCTGGGCGATCAGCTCGCGGAAGGCGCCGAGGCCGCCCAGGGTCTCGCCGCCCGCGATCGGCGCCGCGGTCGCGGCGGCCAGTTCGGCGATCTCGCTCGGCCGGTCCATCCACACCGGGTCCTCGATCCAGTCCATCTCCAGCGGCTCCAGCGCGGCGGCGATCTTCTTCGCCGCCGGGAGGCTCCAAAGGCCGTGCAATTCGGCCTTGAGGCGCATCTTGTCGCCCAGGGCCGCGCGCACCTTCTCGAAGGGTTCGAGGGCGTGCGCGAGATCGGCGGCCGATATGTCGAGGCCGTCGGCGGCACCCGCGGCAAAGTCGAAGGGCCAGATCTTCATGGCGCCGATGCCCATCTCGAGTAGTTCGCTCGCCAGCTCATCTGTTTTGTTGAGAAAGGCCGCCAAGTCCTCGTATTGGCGCGTCTTTTTCGCGCCGGGCAAGCCGAAGTTCTCGGGCCGGACCGCGGAGGTCTTGGAGACGTAGTCGGGCCCGGCGCAGGTGTTGTAGACCGGGATCTCGGCGCGCAACGGCCCGCCGAGCAGGGCGTGGATCGACCGGCCGGCGGCCTGACCGGCGAGGTCCCAGAGCGCGACGTCGACCGCCGAGAGGGCGCGCATCTCAGCCCCGGTGCCGGCGAAGCCGACGTAGGGCCGCATCCGCCGGTTCAGCCGCTCGATCTCGCCTGCGGCCTCGCCCAGGATCAGCGGCGCGATGCGCTCGTGCAGGTCGGCCTCGACCGCCCCGGCGCCGAACCAGGTCTCGCCCAGACCGACCAGCCCCTGGTCCGTGTGCAGGCGGATCCAGATCACGCTCGGCCGGCTCTCGGGCCGGAGGGTCTCAAGCTGGGTGATCTTCATCCCGCGCACCTCCCGATTTCGCATCCATCCGCAGGCTTTCTGAAGAAGCTAAGCCATCCCCGGCTTTCGGACCAGCGGGCGAAGCCCTAAGCTGGCGTCATGAAACGCATTCTGGTCACCGGCGGCACGAGCGGCATCGGCCTGGCGATCGCCAAGGGCTTCGCCGAGGCCGGCTGGGGCGTGACCGCGGCCGGGCTCGGGGCCGAGGCCAGCGAGGCGAAAGGCCTCGAGCTCGTCGAGCTGAACGTCACCGACGGGGAGGCGGTCCAGCACTGCCTGGCCGGCTTCGACCGCCTCGACGCCCTGGTCAACGCGGCTGGAGTGATCCGGCGCCACGAGGAGCTGGAGCCGGAGGTCTTCGCGGCGGTGGTCGATGTCAACCTCAACGGCGCCATGCGTTGCTGCGCGGCGGCAAGGCCGCTGCTGGCCGCAGCCGGCGGCTCGATCATCAACATCGCCTCGATGCTGAGCTTCTTCGGCGGCGGCTTAGTGCCCGGCTACTCGGCCTCCAAGGGCGGGATCGCCCAGCTGACCAAATCCTTGGCCATCGCCTGGGCGGGCGAGGGCATCCGGGTCAACGCCCTGGCGCCGGGCTGGATCGCGACGCCCATGACCCAGGCGCTGCGCGACGACCCGGCGCGGAAAGACGCCATCCTGTCGCGCACCCCGATGGGGCGCTGGGGCCGCCCGGAGGAGCTGGTCGGACCGGCGCTGTTCCTGGCCAGCGAGGCGGCCTCCTTCGTCACCGGCGCGGTGCTGACGGTCGACGGCGGCTATTCGATCATGTGAGACGGAGAAGAAGAGGAGAGATCAGACATGGGCCTGGTGAAGAAGGACGAGACCCCCCGGGTGCCCTATCAGCACCCCATGCCCAAGGACGCGCAGCCGGAGATCGTCGTCCCCGACGCGATCCCCGCAGACGAGCGGCTATGGGTGCCGCAGGCCGAGAACGTCTGGTTCCGGCCGCTCTGTCTCAACGTCAGCCAGGGCTACTGGATGAACCTTCTGCGGGTCCGCAAAGCCGGGGTGCTGAGCCGCCACCGCCATCCCAACCCGGTGCACGGCTTCGTCCTGAAAGGCCGCTGGCACTACCTGGAGCACGACTGGGTGGCGGAGGAGGGCGGCTACGTCTACGAGCCGCCGGGCGAGACCCACACCCTGGTCGTGCCGGACGACGTCGAGGAGATGATCACCTACTTCCAGGTCAACGGCGTGATGTACTACGTCGACCCCGAGGGAAACCATCTGGGCTACGAAGACGTCTTCACCAAGATCGACCTCTGCCGTCGGCACTACGCCGAGGCCGGCATCGGTGCCGACTACGTGGACCAGCTGATTCGCTAGAGGCACGGTCTTGACTTCCACCCTCGCTGTCATCGCCGGGGCGCGTACGCGCGGCGCTTCGCGCGACCCAGTGATCTATGGTGCAGGCGGCTCGATGGATGCCCGGATCAAGTCCGGGCATGACAGGTGACTGTAAGAAGAAAGCGCAACACATTTGATCAGCTACGATTTTTCCGGTCAGGTCGCGGTCGTCACCGGCGGGGCGCAGGGCATCGGCAAGGCCATCGCCGAGGCCCTCGGCCGCTTCGGCGCCGTGGTCCGCACCTGGGACCTCGCGACACCGGAGAGAGAAGGCCTGGGTGCCCAAAGCGTCGACGTGACCGACCCCGACAGCATCGCTGCGGCGCGCGACGCGGTCATGGCCGACCATGGCCGGATCGACATCCTGGTGAACTGCGCCGGCATCGCCGGCTCGACCCTGCCGGTGGTCGAGACCGATCCGGCGGAGTGGCGCCGGGTTGTCGAGGTCAACCTCTTCGGCGTTTACCACGTCAGCCGCCTGGTCGTGCCCTGCATGCAGAAGACCGGGCAGGGCCGGATCGTCAACGTCGCCTCCCTGGCCGGCAAGGAAGGCACGCCCAACGCCTCGGCTTACAGCGCCGCCAAGGCGGGGGTCCTCGCCTTCACCAAGTCGCTCGGCAAGGAACTGGCGACGACCGACATCCGGGTCAACGCCATCGCGCCCGCGGCCGTGAAGACGGCGATCCTGGATCAGATGGCGCCGGTCCACGTCGAGACCATGATCGCCAAGAGCCCGATGCAACGCCTTGGGACCGTGGAAGAGGTCGCGGCGCTCACCCTTTGGCTCTGCTCCGAGGCCTGCAGCTTCAACACGGGCGCGATCTTCGATCTTTCCGGCGGCCGCGCGACCTATTGAAGAAGCATTGGCGCGCCACGCCAAAAAAAGTTCCCCAAACTGTTTTGGACTAGCTGCCCGACAGGGTCAGCCGCAGGTAGTTCAGCAGGCTGATCACCGCAAAGCTGCGCAGGCGGCGGCGGTCGCCGGGCAGGGCGACGCTGGTCGAGCGCTCCGCCGCCGCGCTCGCGATTGCCAGGGCGACGGTCTTGCTCGGCCCGTCATCGCCGCCGTCGACCTGAAGGGCGGCGAGGCCGAAGTCGCTGCCGAAGGCTTCGCGCACGCCGCGGGCAGCGGCGAGGGCGCGGTCTTCGGCGGCAGCTTCAGGATCCTCGGCGGGCGCGACGCTGGCGCCGCGAAAGACCTCCATCGTGGGGTCGATCTCGGTCAGGCGCAGCGCCATCAGGCCGCCGGTCAGGCTCTCGGCCACGGCGAAGCTCTGGCCGCGGGTGCGCAGGAGGTCGATGACGACGTGCTCCATGGACTGGCCGTCGACGCCGAAGACGATCTCGCCCAGCATCTCGCGGAGACCGGCTTCCTCGGTCGAGAGGATCTCCTGCGCGGCGGCCTCGTCCTCGGCCTTGACCGTGATCCGGACCTTGATGCCCTCGATGCCGCTGGCCTGGAAGGCGAGGGTCGGATTGCCGAGGCCGTCGAGCTCCTCGATCCGCGTGGCCAGCAGTTCGGCGAGACCGGACTCGCTGTGGCCCCAGGTGCGCAGGATCCGGCTGCGGATGACCGCCGTCTGGCCCGAGCGCCGGCGCAGGTCGGGTAGGACCGTCTGCTGCATCATTTCGTGCAGTTCGTAAGGGACGCCGGGCAGGGCGTAGATCACCTTGTCGCCGACCGGGCAGATCAGCCCGGGGGCGGTGCCCGGCATCTGCGGGATGACCGTCGCCCCCAGGGGCACGTCGGCCTGGCGGCGGTTGTTGTCGGCCATGACCCGGCCGCGGGACTCGAACATCACGCGGATCTTTTCGACGATCGTCTCGTCGCGCCGCATCTCCACCCCCATGATGCGGGCGATGACCTCGCGGGTGATGTCATCCTGGGTAGGCCCAAGGCCGCCGCAGCAGATGACCGCGTCGCTCCGCTCGAGGGCTTGGCGGAGCGCCGCTTCCATGCGCGCGAAGTTGTCGCCGACCTTGATTTGGAAGTGCGAGTCGATGCCGGCCAGGGCCAGCTGCTCGCCGATCCAGGACGAGTTGGTGTCGACGATCTGGCCGAGCAGCAACTCGGTGCCGATGGCGACGACTTCGCAGCGCACGCTGGACCTCCTCCTCTTGAAGCCGGGCCCTTATCTCCCAGGGACGGGCACCTTGTCCAGATGACGCAGGTCGCGTCGCGCCGGACAGAACCAAGGCCCGCAGAACTGCAGTGTTGGCCTGCGTCAAATCTGTGGCATCGGAGATTCCGCTGCTACGGGCGGCCGTTTTTCGATTAGAATTAATCAAAACAAAGACTAAGACCATTGATATACAAACTTAAATTGTAACGGGAACCAAAACCACAACCAAAAAGAACTGCGTCGGTGAAGCGCAGGTGACGAACGCGGGAGGTTGTCGGAAATGCGAAACTCAGCAGGGTTGTGCTGTGTCGTGATCCTCGTGACGGTGCTGGGCCCCGGGGCGTCGCCGGCGCTAGCTCAGGACTACTACACCAAGAAATTCGAGTCCTTTCCCAAGTGCTGCCAGGTGCTACGCGAGCACTCCAAGCAGATGGGTGCCGAGGGCAAGCTGTCGACGAAGGTGGTCGACAACCGGGCTCTCTTCGTTGGCATGACCTTTGAGGGCTTGCCCAAGGTCTACACCTGCACGCCGACCGCCGACGGAGGCGGAATCCTCGGCAGCAGTCACAACGATAAGGCTCTGGGTCTAACTCCAATCGAATAGGCGCCGCCTTTGCGCCAGGGTCGCGCCTGTTGGGGGGCAGGCGTGGCCTGGCGGCGACAGGCTGCGGCCGCATAAAGGGTAGCGAAATCGGGTTCATCGGGAAGAGCGAGATCTTCCGACCATGGGAGGGGGTCCTAAGATGTCACGAAAACTGTCCAAGGTCCTGGCCACGGCTGCCGTCGCTACGGCGGTCGTCTTCGGCTTCGCAGGTGCGCAGCAAAGCGAGGCGGCGAACGCCGCGCAGCTGCGGGAGCAGGTCAACCGAGGGACCGTCGGGATCGTCGCCGGCGATATGCACAGCGCGACGGTCCGCATGTCGAAGGACCTGGCGACCATACTGGACGACGGCGACAACCGGCGGGTCCTGACGGTCGTCGGCAAGGGGTCGGTTCAAAACATCCTGGATCTTCTCTACCTGCGCCACATCGACGTCGCGATCGTCCAGGCAGACGTGCTGGAGTACTTCAAGGCCCGCAGCGTCCATCCGGACGTCGAGAACGCGATCCGCTACGTCGCCAAGCTGCACAACGAGGAACTGCATCTGCTGGTCCGGGACGAAATCCAGAGCGTCCAAGATCTGGCCGGCAAGCGGGTGAGCTTCGGATCCCTTGGGAGCGGCACCTACATCACCGCATCGATCCTCTTCGGCGCCCTCAAGGTCGGGGTCCAGCCGCTGATGATCGACCAGGCCCTGGCCATGGAGAAGCTGAAGTCCGGGAAGATCGACGGCCTGGTCTACGTCGTCGGCAAGCCGGCGCGACTCTTCTCCGAGCTTGCGCCGGAAGACGGGCTCAAGCTCTTGCCGCTGCCCCTGCCGCCCAAGCTCCTGGAGACCTATCTCCCGTCCCGGCTTACCAGCGAGGACTATCCGAACCTGATCGCCCCCGACGAGCCTCTCCAGACCATCGGCGTCGGAAGCGTGCTGGCGGTCTACAACTGGGGACCCGAGAACTGGCGCTACACCAAGGTCGAAAGGTTCACCAAGGCACTCTTCGACAACTTCGAGGCATTGCAGGGGACGAACCGCCATCCCAAGTGGGCCGAGGTCAACCTCGCTGCGGAGCTTCCCGGTTGGGAGCGCTTCGCGCCCGCCGAGCGCTGGCTGGAGGAGCACAATCGCGAGCGGCCGGTCGCGGTGGCGGAGAACGAGCTCCTGCTCGAGTTCCAGCGCTTCCTCCAACAAAGCAATCTGGGCGAGGCGCCCGCTTCGCAAGCCTCGAAAGACGCCTTATTCGAGGAGTTCGAACGCTGGATGAGTGCCACCAGAAACTGACAGCCGCTTGCGGTCCTGAATAAGACCTCACAGCGGCTCCGCGCACACCCTGGGAAGCTGTTGTCGCGGCGGCCTTGCCTACCAGCAGGAATAGCCGCCGTCGACCAGGACCACCGAGCCGGTCATCAGGCTGGCCGCATCCGAGGCCAGGAAGAGAACGGCTGAGGCGATCTCGTCGACCTCGCCCATGCGGCCCATCGGCGTGCTTGCCATCCAGACGTCGTAGAGCGCCGCGTTCTCCTTCGCAAAGGCGGTCAGCGGCGTGTTGATGTAGGTCGGCGCCACGGCGTTGACCCGGACCCCGCGCCCGGCCCATTCGGCGGCCAGCGATTTGGTCAGGTGGTGCACGGCGGCCTTGGAGGCGTTGTAGTAGGACTGCTCCTGCGGCTTGTTGACGATCACGCCGGACATCGAGCCGATATTGACCACCGCGCCCTTGCCGGCCTGCAGCATGTGCCGGCCGAAGGCGCGACAGCACCAGAAGACGCCGTTGAGGTTGACGTCGATGACGTTCAGCCAGTGCTCGTCGGTGACCGTCTCCGCCGGGGTCTCGCTGCGCGCGATGCCGGCGTTGCAAACCAGGATGTCGATCCCGCCGCGGGCCGCGGCGATCTCGTCGGCGACGGCCGTGACCCCGTCGGGCGCGGTGACGTCCATCTCGACGATCTCGGGTGCATAGCCCTTGCCGCGCAGGATGTCGCGGCCGGACTCGGCCTCACCCATGTCGACCTCGGCGATGGTGACCTGCGCCCCGGCCTCGGACAGGGCCTCGCAGCAGGCGAGGCCGATGCCGCGGCCGCCGCCGGTGACAACCGCGCTGCGTCCCGACAGGTCGTATTTCTCCAGGTACATAGTTCCCTCCCGGGTCAGCTCATCCAGTTGCCGCCGTCGACGTTGAAGGTCTGCGCGACCACGTAGTCGCTCTCGGCCGAGGCGAGGAAGATCGCCGCGCCGACGTGATCCTCGGGCCGGCCCATGCGGCCGAAGGGCACGGCCTCGCCGACCAGGCGCTTCTTCTCGCCGATCGGGCGATCTTCGTACTTGGCGAAGAGCGCGTCGACCTCGTCCCACATCGGCGTGTCGACCACGCCCGGCGAGATCCCGTTGACGTTGATCCCGTGGCGGATCAGGTCCAGGCCCGCCGACTGGGTCAGGCTGATCACCGCCGCCTTGCTGGCGCAGTAGACCGCTACCAGGGCCTCGCCGCGCCGGCCGGCCTGGGACGAAAGGTTGATGATCTTGCCGCCCTGGCCCCGGGCGATCATCTGCACAGCGACCGCTTGCAGGGTGAAGAGCAGGCCCTTGACGTTGACCGCGAAGACGCGGTCGTAGCTCTCCTCGGTGATCTCGACGATGGGCGCCATGTCGAAGATCGCAGCGTTGTTGACCAGGATGTCGATCGGGCCGGCCGCGGACACCGTCTCGACCATGGCGTCGATCGAGACCCGGTCGGTGACGTCGAGGGCGAGGCCCGAGGCCTTGGCTCCCAACGCGGCCGCGGTCTCCCTAGCGGTGGCCGCGTCCAGGTCGGCGATCGTGACCTCGGCGCCCTCATTGAGGAAGCCCTCGGCGATGGCGCGCCCGATGCCTCGGGCGCCGCCGGTGACGATGGCCCGTTTGCCCTGCAGCCTCATCAGGACAACGCTTGTCCTTGCTGGTCGAAACGATGAACGCGCTCCGGGTCGGGATTGAGGAAGATCTGTTCGCCATGATTCAGGGCGAACTCGCCGGTGGTCCGGACCGTCATGGGGCCGATGCCCTCGACCTCGGCGTAGATGAAGGTGTCGGACCCCAAGTGTTCGGCCACGCCCGCCTTGCCGCGCCAGCGGCCTTCGTCGCGCGACAGGGCCAGGTGCTCGGGCCGGATGCCGATGGTCGCCGCACCGAACTCGGACGCGACAGCGCCCTCGATCAGGTTCATCTTCGGCGAGCCGATGAAGCCGGCGACGAAGACGTTGGCGGGCGCATTGTACAGCTCCAGCGGTGACCCGACCTGCTCGATGATCCCCGCCTGCAACACCACGATCTTGTCGGCCATGGTCATGGCTTCAACCTGGTCGTGGGTGACGTAGATCATCGTCGTCTTGAGCCTTTCGTGCAGTTCGCTGATCTCGAGCCGCATGCCGACGCGCAGGGCCGCGTCCAGGTTCGACAGCGGCTCGTCGAAGAGGAAGGCCGAGGGTTCCCGCACGATGGCGCGGCCGATGGCGACGCGCTGGCGCTGGCCGCCCGAGAGCTGGCCGGGCCGGCGGTCCAGATAGTCGGCGAGGTTCAGGACCTTTGCCGCCGCCTCGACCCGCCGGTCCTGCTCGGCCTTGTCGAGACCTGCCATGCGCAACGGAAAGGCAATGTTCTTCCGGACGCTCATGTGTGGGTACAGGGCATAGGATTGGAACACCATGGCGAGGCCCCTCTTGGCAGGCGGCACCGCGGTGGCGTCATTCCCGTCGATATCGATCCGGCCGTCCGTCACGTCCTCGAGCCCCGCGATCAAGCGCAGCAGGGTGGACTTGCCGCAACCCGAGGGGCCGACAAAGACCACGAACTCGCCGTCCTCGATCTCGAGGTCGAGCGGCGGAATCACGTTAATGTCGCCGAAGCTCTTGGTCACCTTCTGGAGTGCAATGCGTCCCATGGTTCTTCCATCATTTCACCGCGCCGAAAGTCAGGCCGCGGACGAGTTGTTTCTGACTGAACCAACCGAGTATCAGGATCGGCGCAATGGCCATGGTCGAGGCCGCGCTGAGCTTGGCGTAGAACAGGCCCTCCGGGCTGGAGAAGCTGGCGATGAAAGCCGTGAGCGGAGCCGCCTTGGCCGCCGTCAGGTTCAGCGTCCAGAAGGCCTCGTTCCACGCCAGAATGATGTTCAGCAGCAGGGTCGAGGCGATGCCCGGCACCGCCATCGGCGTCAGCACGTGTATGATCTCGTCGCGCAGAGTCGCCCCGTCCATTCGCGCGGCCTCGAGAATTTCTCCGGGAATCTCTCGGAAATACGTGAAGAGCATCCAGACGATGATCGGAAGATTGATCAGTGTCAGGACCACCACCAGCCCGAACAGCGAGTCCAGGAGGCCGGTGTCTCGGAAGATCAGGTAGATCGGAATCAGGACACCGACGGCGGGCATCATCTTCGTGCTGAGCATCCACATGAGCACGTCTTTGGTGCGCTTTGCCGGCACGAACGCCATCGACCAGGCGGCCGGAATCGCGATCAGAAGCCCCAGGAGAGTCGAGCCGAAAGAAATCACCACCGAGTTGAAGAAGTGCTTGGGATAGTCCGACCGCTGGTTCACCGCCTCGTAGGCCGAGAGATTCCAGTCGAAGAACAGGAACGACGGCGGGGACGCGATGGCCTCGCCCTCGGTCTTGAAACCGGTCAGAAAGGTCCAGAGGATCGGGAAAAATATTAAAAGACCGATTGCCCAGGCGGCGGCGGTCACCGCCAACTTTCGTTGAGTGGAAACAGCGCGTGCCATGGTCAGAGGTCCAGGTTCTTTCCGATCATTCGCATCAAGAAGATAGCCACGATATTGGCGAGGATGATTGCGATCACGCCGCCGGCGGATCCGCCGCCCACGTCGAACTGCAGGAGGGACTGGATATAGACGAGGTAGGTCAGGTTGGTCGTTGCCGTTCCCGGCCCGCCATTCGTGGTCACCAAGATCTCGGCGAAGATCGAAAGAAGGAAGATCGTCTGGATCAAGACCACTACCGTGATGGCGCGCGCCAGATGCGGCAGAATAATGTAGACGAAACGGCTCAGAGCGCTCGCCCCGTCCATCTCGGCCGCTTCCAGCTGTTCGCTGTCGAGCGACTGGAGCGCCGTCAGAAGGATCAGCGTGGCAAATGGCAGCCACTGCCAACCTACGATCCCGACAATTGAGGCAAGCGGCGCTTGGGCGAAAAAGTCGATCGGCTGAAATCCCAGTCCCTGCGCCAAATGAGCAAACAATCCGTTGACCGGATTCATGAACATGTTCTTCCAGACCAGCGCCGAGACGGTGGGCATCACAAAGAACGGCGCGATCACCAGGATACGTACGATCCCCTGACCCCAGATCGGCTGGTCGAGCAGCAGGGCCAGGAGGACCCCGCCGACGATGGTTATGAGCAACACACCGCCGACCAGCACCAGCGTGTTGCCTATTGCATCCTTGAACGACGGGTCGGTCAGGAAGAACTGGTAGTTCATCCAGCCTGCGAAACTTTCCTGACCCGGTTGGAGCAGGTTGTAGAACTGGAACGAGAAGTAGATGGTCATCGAGAGCGGGATCAGCATCCAGCCGAGAAGCAGGATCACGGCCGGAGAGATCATTATCCGGGCGGCCGTTCGGGAATGCTGTGTGGCCATCTCATGCCCCTCGTTTTTTCGATAGCCTGAGTGCAAATCAGCGGCGTGGCGGCGAAGGCCAACCCTGGGGGGCGGTCCCGGCGTAGTGCGTGGCCAGTCAGGGACCGGCCCCGCCAGGGTGGGGGAGCTACTTGATGTAGCCGGCCTTGGTCATTTCGCGGACCGCGAAGGTCTGCGAATTCTTGAGCGCTTCTTCGACCGACTGTGATCCAGCGAGAGCGGCCGAGATCTGCTGGCCGACATAGTTGCCGATGCCCTGGAACTCGGGGATCGCTACGAACTGGACGCCCGTGTAGGGAACCGGTTCGAGCGTCGCGTCGGCCGGGTTCGCGGCCAGAATCGAATTCTCGACGGTCTCGGCGAAGGGAGCCGCCGAGATGTACTTCTGGTTGGCGTAGGTCGACTTACGGGTTCCCGGAGGTGCCGCAACCCAACCCTCGGTCTCGCCGACCAGCTCGACGTATTCCTTCGAGGTCGACCACTTCAGGAAGTCCTTGGCGGCATCGGCCTTCTGCGAGCTTGCCGGGACGGACAGAGCCCAGGCCCAGAACCAACCGGTGCCCTTGTCGGTAACCTGCTTCGGCGCCTGGGTGAAGTCGGTCTTGTCCGCGACCTTCGACTCGTTCGGGTTGAAGATGAAGCCCGCTGCGGACGTGGCATCGACCCAGGTCGCGCACTTGCCGTCCGCGAAGAGCGCACGGTTCTCGTTGTGACCGTTGGCCGAAGCCCCTGGCGGGCCGTAGTTGGTGACCAGATCGACGTAGTAGGTGACCGCCTTCTTCCAGGGCTCGCTGTCGATCTGCGGATTCCAGTCCATATCGAACCAACGGCCGCCGAAGGCATTCACGAGCGGGCCGACAAAGGCCATGTTCTCACCCCAGCCGGCCTTGCCGCGCTGGCAGGTGCCGAACACGCCGTTGTCCGGGTCGTGCAACTTGGCCGCAATCTCGGCAAACTGATCGTAGGTCATCTGCTCATCGCCCACCTTGATTCCGGCGGCTTCGAACAGGTCTTTGCGATAGAACGTGAAGGAGCTTTCGGCGTAGAAGGGCACTGCGTAGAGCTTGCCGTCTGCCGACAGGCCGTTGCGAACGGTCTCATAGATGTCGTCGTAGTCGTAGTCGTCGCCGAGGTCGTCGAGCGGGGTCAACCAATCCTTGGCACCCCAGATCGGTGCTTCGTACGCGCCGATGGTGATGATGTCGAACTGTCCGCCCTTGGTCGCGATGTCGGTCGTCACCCGCTGGCGCAGCACGTTCTCTTCGAGCACCACCCAGTTG
Organism: Kiloniellales bacterium; assembly: GCA_030067055.1. The sequence goes on from JASJAL010000060.1 coordinate 22,644, forward strand.
AGCGTGTGGCCGGACTGCTTTTCCCATCGGGGCGACAGCTTCTGCATGATGATCATGTCAGAGTTGTTGACGGTGGCGATCGTCAGCTCCTCTGCCGAGGCACTGAAGCCCCAGCCCATCAAGATCGCAGTTGCGGCCAACAAGGCCTTTTTCATTTTCATGTTAGTGCCTCCCTTGGTTCCTCGGATGCGTGTCAATCAGCAATTCCAAATCTGGACGAGGGTAAATGCCTAGACTGGGACGCGGAAGCTTGATCTGTCTCAACCTGTGCGGGGAGGGCGCCGATCAGCGGAACGGCCATCAGGCCGGGGGCTGCCGTTGCTGTCGTCGTCATGGTCTTTGCCTCCCGTTCTTATGAGCATTTGCTCAATTATTGAGCAGATAATCGGATGATCCGATTCCAGAGTCAAGAACTCTCTTTCGAGGCTACAGCCCGACAGTTGCCCAATGTAACTTGCAAAACGGCCATGAACCGAACCGCTAGACCCATGTCCAAGGCAGGGAACACGCGGATTCAATCCTACGCTCCTCCGGACCACATGATGTAATTGCCCAAAGCTTGTGTAATTGCTAGTTTTCTGGGTCAGCAGACCTGGAGGTGAGATGCCCGACTCTTCGCCCGGCCCCACGGACCGTCCGGTTGACAAGCGACGCGACGATGCGGCGCGGGCCGCCTGGCTCTACTTCATCGGCGATCGCACCCAGGACGAAATCGCGGCTCAACTCGATCTGTCGCGCCAGGCGGTTCAGCGGCTGGTCGCCTTCGCGGTGAGCGAGAAGCTCATCAAGTTTCGGCTGGATCATCCCATAGCGTCCTGTACCGAACTCGCGGCCAGGCTCGTCGAGCGCCATGGGCTCGAGTTCTGCGACGTGACCCCCAGCGACCCGGAAGCACCGGCTGCAATCGCGGGCATCGCCGGGGCAACGGCGACGCGCCTGCAGCGCCTCTTGGCATCCAAGGTGCCGATGGTCGTGTGCGTCGGTACCGGCCGCACGTTGCGGGCCGCCGTCGAGGAAATGGACACGCTCGACCGTCCGCAGCACAAGGTCGTTTCCCTGGTCGGCGCCATGGCGGCGGGTGGCCACGCCAGTCCTTACGACGTGGTCATGCGGCTCGGCGACAAGGTTGGCGCACAGCGCTATCCCATGCCGGCGCCCGTGCTGACCGAGACGATCGAGGACCGCGAGGGGATTCAAAGCCAGCGCGCTTTCGCGGTCCTGCGGGAGCTGCGAGAGCAAGCCCGCGCGAGCTTCGTCGGGATCAGCGAGATCGACTGGCAGGCGCCGGTCCATCGCGACGGCTTCATGTCCGACACCGACATCTCGGCCCTGGTCGAGGCGGGCGCCGTCGGCGAGATCACCGGGTGGTCCTTCGACCCGGACGGCCGGCCGCTCGATTGCTCGGTGAATCGGCGGATCGCCAGCCTGCCGCTCGAGATTCCGCCGGGTCGCCTCACCGTGGTGGTGGGCGGCGGACCGAAGAAGGTCGCACCCTTGAAGGCCGCCCTGAAGGGCAGGCTGGTGTCGGCCCTCATCACCGACGAGGCGACGGCAGAGGCGATCCTCTCTGACGCCAATTCCTAGGACTTGATCGCCTCCGAAGCGATTCCCGCGAGTACCATGACTCCCGATCGGAGGATTGCGCCCAGGCGGTTCGGACGCAGTCGTGCGGGTCACGCGCCCCAGCGCAGCGCTGCGGTGTGGACCGGCGCGTCCCAGAGCCGGAGCATCTCGTCGTCGACCCGGGTGAGGGTGATCGAGCAGCCGGCCATGTCGAGCGAGGTGCAGTAGTTGCCGACCAGCGAGCGGGCGATGGTCAGCCCGCGGTCCTGGCAAAGCACGGCCGCAGCCTGGTAGACCAGGTAAAGCTCCATCAGAGGCGTGCCACCCATCCCATTGACGAACAGAAGAACTTGATCGCCCTTCTTCGGGTCGACGGACTCCGTGATGGCGCCCAGCATCTCGGTGGCGATCTCCTCCGCGGTCGCCAGGGCGACCCGGCGCCGGCCCGGCTCGCCGTGAATGCCGACGCCCATCTCCATCTCGCCTTCGCCGAGCTCGAAGGTCGGCTTGCCGGCGGCGGGCACGGTGCAGCTGGTCAGCGCCACGCCCATCGATCCGGTCGCGGCGTTGACGCGGTCGCCCAGGGCCTGACAGGCGGCGAGGTCGGCGCCTTCTTCCGCCGCGGCGCCGACGATCCTCTCGACCACCACGGTGCCGGCGACGCCGCGCCGGCCCTGGGTGTAGAGCGAGTCCTCGACCGCGACGTCGTCGTTGGTCAGCACCGTCGCAGACTCGCCGTCGAGCATCTCGGCGGCCATCTCGAAGTTCATCACGTCGCCGGAGTAGTTCTTGACCACGAAGAGGATGCCGGCACCGCCGTCGACCGCCTGGGCCGCGGCGAGCATCTGGTCCGGGGTCGGCGAGGTGAAGACCTCGCCGGGGCAGGCGGCGTCCAGCATGCCCTTGCCGACGAAACCGGCGTGCAGCGGCTCGTGGCCGGAGCCGCCGCCGGATACAAGGGCGACCTTGCCCTGGCTGGCCCCGCCGACACGGGTGACGAACTTCGGCGCCAGGCTGACCGTGACCAGGTCGCCGTGGGCGGCGCCAAAGCCGTTCAGGCTCTCGTTCAACACGTCGTCGACGGCGTTGATCAGCTTTTTCATCGCTTTTCTCCCCTGACTAGGATCGCTCGTCGTTTCGGGCGAGCGCAATCAAGCGCCGGGCCAGTTCCTCGATGGCCTCGGCGACCTCGGCCTGGCGCTTCGGATCGTCGAAGGCCGGGATCTCGATCTGGAGCACCCGACGACCGGTTGCGGCGACCTCTTCCGGAAAGACCGCCTGCTGCGGGTGGGCCTTGCGGTAGGCCGCGAGAAAGGCACGGCGTTCCTCCGGCGAGAAATGGCAGATCTTCATGATGCTGGCGACGTGCTGCGCCGGCAAGGGCACCCGGTAGTTGGGGTTCGTGATCTGCGAGACGAAGCTCTTGTGCGTGCCCAAGGCCTCGGCAATACGCTGACGGGTGCCCGAGGGCCGCCGCTCGAGGAAGGTCTTCAAGAGGCTCTTGTAGGCCCCGACCGCCTGGCCCGTATCCGGCCGGTCCTCTGCGGTCTCGTTCATGGGCTCGCCGCCTGGCCGCGGTAGGCCCGCAGCGCCAGCTTGATCCGTCCGAGCTGCGCCGGGGCCACCGAAAGCGACCGCAGACCGCAGTCGAGCAGGCGCGGAACCAGGGCGGGGTCGCTGGCCAGGTCGCCGCAGAGCCCGATCTCGACACCGCGTGTCCCGGCGGCCTCGACGCTGCGCCGGATCAGCTCCAGCACCGCCGGGTGATCGGCGAGTGCGAGGCCGGTCAGGGCCGGATTGTCGCGCGCCGCCGCCATGACGTACTGGACCAGGTCATTGGAGCCGATGGAGTAGAAGTCGGCCTCGAAGTCCCCTGCGGTCAGCGCCGCCGCCGGGACCTCGATCATGATGCCCAGGGCCGGCGTGCCATGGGCGACGCCATCGGCGGCCAGCTCGGCCAGAATGTCATCGAACAGCCGCCGTGCCTGCTCGAGTTCTTCCGGCAGGGTGACCATGGGCAGCATCACCTTCAGCGGGCCCTCGGCGGCAGCCCGCGCCAGGGCGCGCAGCTGGACCCGGAAGACCTCGGGGCGGGCGAGGGAGAGTCGCAGCCCGCGCTGGCCCAGAAAGGGATTGGATTCCGCGTCCAGGGTGACGCCGGGGATCGGCTTGTCGCCGCCGGCGTCCAGGGTCCGGATCGTGACCGGCTTGCCGCCGGCCCAGGCGAGGATCCGGCGGTAGACCGCGAGCTGCGCGGCCTCGTCCGGCGGCTCGTTGCCCTCGAAGAGGAACTCGGTGCGGGTGAGGCCGATGCCGTCGCAATGCTCCGCGGAAAGACCGTCCAGCATTGCTGGGTCGTCGACGTTAATCAGGACCTGGATCCGGGCGCCCTCCGCCGTGACCGCGTCCTCTCCCAGCGCCTCGGCCGCGGCCTCGTCGCCCGCCGCGCGGGCCAGGATCCGGCTCTGGACCTGCGCCAGGGTGCCGTCGCTGGGCGCCAGGATCAGCTGCCCGGCCTCGGCGTCGAGCACCGCCGGGGCATCCGGGGCCAGGTGGTCCAGGTTCGCATCGAGGCCGACGATCAAGGGAATGCCCCGCGCCCGGGCCAGGATGGCGACGTGGCTGGTCTTGCTGCCGCCGCGGATCGCGCCGCCGCCGAGGCGTTGCCAGTCGAGCTCGAGGAAGCGGCTCGGGGTCAGGTCCTCGGCGACCAGGATGGCACCCTCGGCGAAGGTCGCTTGGCGACCAGTGTCCTTGCCGACCAAGGCGCGCAGCACGCGATCCTTCAGGTCGCTCAGGTCCTCGGCCCGGGCCGAGAGGTACTCGTCGTCGCCCTTTCGGTACTCGGCGATCTCCTTGTCCAAGGCCTCGTCCCAGGCGCCGTGGGCGGTGCCGCCGGCCTGAATGGCCTTGAAGATCGGCGCCAGCAGGTCGTCGTCCTCCAGCAGCGCCTGCTGGAACTCTAGAATTCCAGCTGCCAGCTCGTCCTCCCCGGCAACCAGGGCGGCCAGCTCCTCCTTGGCCAGGGCGATCGCCCGCAGGAGGGCGTCGCACTCCTGCGCGACGCTGCCGACCC
>JASJAL010000422.1 GCA_030067055.1 Kiloniellales bacterium
GACCGGGGTCGAGGAGTTGTAGGGCAGCGAGAGCATCTCGCCGGCCGGCGTCGTGTAGTAGCCGGTGACCGCGGCCAGGTAGGCGCCCGGATCGAAGGGCTCGCCGGTTTCCTTCATCAGCTCGTGGACCGGCTTGATCGCGCCCTTGGCCGACATCATGGTCGCCGTGCCGACCTCGAAGACCTGAAGGATGTGCGGCTGCTCGCCGGCCCGGAAGGCGGCGACGCCGGCGTTCAGGGTCTCGGAATAGTTGCCCTTGTAGACCGCGACGACCTTGTAGTCGGACTGAGAGCCGTTGAAGGCCTCGACCTGGCCGGCCAGGACCTCGCCCAGCCGCCCGGTGAAGGCGTGCCACCACTGGATCTCGGTCGCGGCCCAGGCATTCGAGACCAGGCCGAAGGATCCCGCCACGGCCGCCGTGGCCGCGAGCTTGCGCAGAACTGTCATCTTGCTCCTCCCGCGTTGAAAGACGGCGCAGCTTTACCACGCTTCTGTTGCGGTTTTGGTTCTGCGATCTTTTCCACAGTTTGTCCAGCCCGGCATGCTGGCCGTCCCGGTGCCGCTGGCCCCGTGGGAATCCGTCCCCCCGGACCGGCCGAGCCCGCACGGGAGGCGCAGCGAACTTCGGGGCGTACAACCTATGGCTGAAATTCGGCTCCCCGAGTTGGTGGGGTGTGAGGCCAGAAGCTCTCCCGGTTTCCTGTACCGTCCTCACCATAGAGGGCCCTGGTCTTATTGGCCTTTCGCAGCAGCGCTGGTTTGTGCGGCTCAAGCGGCCAGCTTAGACGATGGCCGGGAAGGCGCGGAAGTCGTTCCCTTCGAGGGAGCTGCGCCATCCTGGCCACAAAGCGCAAGAAGGACGTTCAACTGAACGGCCCGGCCGGGCTCAACGTCAGCTTCGCTTTCGACGATGGCGGCGACCGGCCGCGCGAGGCCTCGTCGGCCTTTCTCTCCACCTCAGGTGCTGGTGAGGATGGCGGCGGGCTCGGCAGCTTTGCGGTCGCGGCGGCGCTCGATCAGAGCACGACGCTGCACCTCGGGCACCAACGCAGCGCCGTTGGTCAACTGGCGGAGGATCCGGGCTATCGCGCCGCCGGCGGCCTGTTCCTCTATGGCGAGGAAGCCCTGGCGCCGCACCTTAGCCTGGCTCAATCCGGCTTGAGCGCAAAGCTGAGTCATCAGCTTTCCGAGGACACGGCTCTGAGCTTCGGCTGGTTCAGGGGTGAGCTGGCGGCGACGGAACTGCCGGGCCAGGATGCCGACGACGACGCCACGGCCGACGTGCTCCAGGTCGGGCTTTCGCAGCGGGTCATGTCGGACCTGGTGGTGGGCGCAAGCTTCTCGATGGTAGAGGAGGACAACAGCTTTCTCGGAACCCGCAGCAGTGGCGCCTTTGGCGAGGATGCAGGTGCCCGATCGCAATTCCTGACGCTGTCGGCCGAGCTTCCCCTAACCGGTGGCCTGGAGCTGATCGCCAGCTATACGCAGGCGCTCACGGTTATGGACGATAGCGATGCCTCGGTCTTGAACAACTGGGGCTTGGTGCAGGCCAATGCCTTCGGCGCCGGCATCGTCTCGCACAACCTTTTCACCGAAGGCGACAGACTCGGATTCCTGGTCAGTCAGCCGCTCAGGGTCAGCAATGCCGAGGCCGACCTCGTGGTGCCGGTCTCCACGAACTCCGACGGCTCAGTGAATTTCAGCTCAGAGCGCGAAGACCTGGAGCCGGATGGGCGGGAGATCTCATTGCAGTTTGCCTACCAGGCTCAGCTGCTGCCGGGAGTCGACCTCCAGGGCCTCCTGCTCGGCCGGCTCCAGCCGGGTCACGACTCGGATGCGAAGCCCGACCTGGGCATGGCCTTGCGCCTGGATGTCGAATTCTGAGCGCAGGGCTCAGCCCGGTCTCGGCTCAGAGATCGAGGAAGCGCTTCAGGCCCTCGGCGATCTCCTGCGGGCTGGCGTTGTGGGCAAAGTGGCCGACGTAGGTGCCGTCGGGGCCCATCAGGTAGATGAAGGAGGAATGGTCCATCAGGTACTCGCTGGCGCTGGGATCCTCGGCCTTGCGGTAGTAGACGCGGTAGGCCTTGGCCGCCGCCGCGATCTGTTGGTCGCTGCCGGTCAGAGCGACCAAGCGCGGGTGGAAGTGCTCGGCATAAGCCGCCATGGCCGGGACGTCGTCGCGCGCCGGATCGACCGTCACGAAGACTGGGACCACCCGATCCTCGAGGCTTCCGGTTTCCGCCTCCAGAAGGTCGAGGGCCTGCGACATGATCGACAGCGATGTCGGGCAGACGTCCGGGCAATAGGTGTAGCCGAAGTACACCAGCATGTGGCGGCCGGCGAAGTCGGCTTGGGTCCGGGTCACTCCGCTCTGGTCGAGCAGCTCGAAGGCGCCGCCGATCTCGGGCGTGCTGCCTACGGCCCGCGAGGGCAGGTCCGCTTCGGTGTAGAATTGCTTCGACCCAATGTAGGCAGCCGCTCCGCCAAGAAGCACCAGAAGTCCGACCAGAAAAATGATGATCGCACGCTTGTGCACGCCACCTCCTGCACCGCTATCCGGCTCAGATATAGGCGGAGACAGACACGGGCGCCAGACACCTGGTTCATCAGGCGGCCTGATTTTCGAGTGGGTCGATCCCTTTTCGCGGCAGGAAAGCGCCGGCGGACTCCGGGGAGCCCGGCCGTGCGCTTTTCCGGCTGCGGCCTGCGCTTAAGGTAGAAGCTTGCGCAGGGATTCCGAATGCGGGTTGTTGAAGCGGCGTTCCAACAGGATCGCCTCCGGCGGCGCGACGTTGCCGTAGTAGGTCTGGTTGTCGTCGTCATTGGTGAAGATCGCCGAGCCCTCCAGCGAGCCGCCACCGAAGAGGCCGACTGCGTGAGAGAAGGCGTAGACGTCGGCCTCGAAGTTCGTGGTGGTGCCGGCCTCGACCCCGGCACCCAGGGGGCCGACGGCGATGCTCAAGTCGCCGCCCATCTTGAAGTTGTCGTCGAGGATCGCTTGCAGGGCCGCGTCGTTCATGATCGTGAGGACAACCTCGGACACCTGGCCACCGAACTGAATGCCGATGCTGCCACCGGCCATGGAGTAGAAAGCCGGGCTGCTCCAGGTGCCGTCCGGTCCCTTGGCAAGCAGCACGCCCGAGCCGCCTTCGGCGGCGAGCACGAGACCGCCCTTGAACAGCGACGGTACGATGTAAACCGCCCGCGCGCGGCTCAGGAAATCGGGCATGTTGGCCAGGTTCTCGTCCTTCAGGAGCCGCTCCAAGGTCAGCTGAGCCTCGTTCACGAGGTGTTCCTGCTCGGTAATGGCCCTTGCCGGCGGTGCGATAATCAGCGCCAGGAAAAACGCAACGCTCAGAACGAATCCGGCGACGGCAAGCAGCGACCTACGTCGATTGAAGGTCATAAACATTGATGTCTCTCCCACTTATCGAATCTCGACTGCTGCCCGGCTGTTAACATTTAGTTTACCACGCCCGATTCGGGCAAAGCTCAATTCACACCGCCGGGAAGGCGATTGACACAGACAACACGCCAAGCTGCCCCGTCTTTGCCCTCGATGTGATCCAGGCGGGTCAGCGAGCAGTTGGCCACCGTAAAGGCCAGGGCCCGTTCGGGCTCGATTCCCAGAGCGATGGCCAGCGCGGCCCGGATGGTGCCGCCGTGGGCCACCGCGACGATGTCCCGGCCGCCGTGGCTTTCGTGTAGGCGGTCCAGGGCGCCGCCGACGCGGGCGATCAGCTGCTCGAAGGATTCCCCGCCGGGTGGCACTTCCGCGGCCGGAGCCAGCCAGAAGCGATGCCAGCGGCCGTCGCGCTGCCGGTTCAGCTCCTCGTAGGTCAGGCCCTGCCAGTCGCCGAAGTGCTGCTCCGCCAGATCCGGATCGACCAGTGGCTCAACCGCTGCACGGCGTCCGGCGTCCCAGATCGCCTCTGCGGTCTGTCGGGTCCGGCGCAGCTGGCTGGTCACCCACAAGGGCTTGGCGGGCAGGTGCTCGGCGAGCCAGTTGAAGACCGCCCGGTCGGTGCAGTCGGCATCCAGGTCGCGCTGGCCATAGATGCGCCCGCCCGCAGTGGTCACCGGCGCATGGCGGACCCACCACCATGAGGTCACCTGGGTCATGCCAGAGCAGCGACGGTGAGCAGGGCTGTGGCCTCGGCGACCTGCTGGACCGCTCCCAGCACGTCACCCGTAATCCCGCCGATCTGGCCCTTGGCCAGCCGGGCGATTCCCGCGCCGGTGAGGATCGCCAGGGCCAGGACGAAGAAGCCGCCTCGCGGCCCGACGGCCAAAACCACCAGGACCCCGGTCAGGCCAAGGCAAAGCCAAAGGTCTGGGCGGCTGGCGGCCCCGATGGACGCGGCCAGCCCGTCCGGGCGGGCCGCTGGGGACGCCGCCATCACCGCCGGCAGGATGCCGCGCGAGGCGACGTGGGCCGAGACCAGGGCGGCGCCGACCGACTCGGGATCGGCCAGGGCGGCCAGGGCGGCGACCCGCAGCAGCACCGACAGGACCAGTGCCAGGCCGCCGTAGGACCCGAGCCGGCTGTCGCGCATGATCTCCAGCTTGCGGGCGGCATCCCCGCCGCCGCCGAAGCCGTCCGCGGTGTCGCTGAGACCGTCCTCGTGCAGGGCTCCGGTTGCCAATGCGGTGGCGGCGACCGCCAGGGCGCCGGCGGGCCAGGGTCCGAGGCCCAGATGGCTCGCCAGCCAAAAGACCAAGGCGCCGATCAGGCCGACGACCAGCCCGGCCAGCGGAAAGAGGCGCTGGGCGCGGCGCAGGTTCTCGGTCGCCAGGCTCCCCCCGCGCGGCAGCGGCAGCCGGGTCAGGAACCCGAGTGACGTAAAGAAATCTTGACGAAGAGCGGTGAAATCGAGGTGTGCTGGCATGTTTCGGTCGTAAGTCGGCATCCGGTCGGACGGAGCTTTCCGGTCCCGAGCCTTATAGGACGGTTGCAGCCCGCCCTGGAAGCCTGATACTTCGCCGGGACCAGTTACGCAACGCCACCTCGGCCCCGGACAGAGAAGGCGCGTCTCGCCGATGACAGACAGCTCACCCGCCGCGACCCTGCGAGAGATCCGGTCTCTGATGACCGAGATTCCCGGCCCCGACCTCGCGGCGGGAACCGCGACGGCGACCCGTGAAGCCCAGCTCACAAAACCGCCCGGCTCCCTGGGCCGGCTCGAGGACCTCAGTCTGTGGCTCGCCCAGTGGCAGGGCCGCCACCCGCCACGGATGGAGCATCCCCGGATCGCGGTCTTCGCGGGCAACCACGGCATCGCCCGCCGCGGGGTCTCGGCCTATCCGGCCGAGGTCACGGCGCAGATGGTGCAGAACTTCATCGCCGGCGGGGCCGCGGTCAACCAGCTGGCGGCTTTGGCCGAAGCCGACCTCAGGGTTTACGAGCTGGCGCTGGACCAGCCGACCGCCGATTTCACCGAGGGCCCGGCGATGTCCGAGGAGGACTGCGCGCGCGCCATCGCCTACGGCATGATGGCGGTCGAGACCGGGTTCGACGTCCTCGCCCTGGGCGAGATGGGAATCGCCAACACCACCAGCGGCGCGGCGGTCTGCCTCGGACTGTTCGGCGGATCGCCTGAGGACTGGGTGGGCCGCGGCACCGGCGTCGACGACGCCGGGCTCGGGCGCAAGCGGACGGCGGTCGAGACGGCCGTCGCGGCGAATTCTGCGGCGCTCACCGACCCTGCCGGCCGAGGCGACCCCTTTCAGGTCTTGCGCTGCCTGGGCGGCTTGGAGCTGGCGGCGATCGTCGGCGCGGTCCTCGCCGCCCGCATGGCCCGAACCCCGGTGCTTCTGGACGGCTTCACCTGCTGCGCCGCGGCGGCGGTGCTGTTCGCCGTCGATCCGCGGGCCCTGGACCATTGCGTCGTCTCGCACCGCTCGGCGGAGTCCGGCCACGGCAGGCTTCTGGAGGCGATCGACAAGCGGCCGCTGCTCGATTTCGGCCTGCGTCTGGGCGAGGGCTCCGGCGCGGCGCTTGCAATCCAGGTCCTGAAGGCCGCCGTGGCCTGCCATGCCGGCATGGCGACCTTCGCCGAGGCGGGGGTCAGCGGTCCGGAAGGTTGATACGGTTCAGGGCCCTTCGGCCGCGAGCGGCGACTCGCCCGGGAGAAGCGTGACCGGCTTGTTGCGCAGGTCGGATCCCTCCAGCAGGTTGTCGAGGTGGTATCCCTGATAGAGGTCGATCCCAAGACTTTGGCCGACGTGGAGAGCCTCGGGCGCGTCGCAGCGATTGAGGATAACCCGTTGTTCGCCCATCCGCGCTAGCGCCGCCTTGAGGTCCTCGCTCTGCGCGCCGTCCGCGCAGCCGGCCAAGGCATTGCTCCAGGCGAGCTTGACGAAATCGACGCCCAATTTCTTCCGGTCGATGTGGTGCAAGGTCAGGTGCGAGCAGCCGTCGAGGCAGATCCGGTAGCCTTTGCTCCGCAGAAAATCCCGAGCAAAAGCGAAGCGTGCCAGGTCGGCAAAGACGTCGATGACCTGGAACTCGACGATGATTTTGCCCCTGTCGTCCTTGTTCAAGGCCTCGTCCAGCCGCAGAAAACCCGTGGAGGTCGCCGTCTCGACGTTGAGATTGATCGCGACATGGCCTTCGCGAAGGATGTCGTTGCTCTTGGCCAGCATGGCCAGGACCCTTTGGTCGAGAATCTGGGTCAGGTATTGGAACAGCCAGCGGTTGCCCAGGATCTCGCAGTTCGGGAGCAGGGTCTGCCCGAGGGCGGCGGTCGAGATGTAGAGCTCGCGGAACACCGGTTGTGGCAGTGCGCCCGGTACCACGACGCATATCAGCTGGCGCCGCGAAAAGTTCGATAGATCGGCCTGCACGATGGCCTCGACCATCTGGCGAAGTCCTTCGGGGTCGAGCGGGCTACCCTGCACGGAACGATCCGGCTCCGAGCCACCCGGGTGACCGCTCGCCGCGCTCGAGATCTTCTGATCTTGGCGTGCCCGTTCCATCCGGTCCGCAAGCGAGACCAGGGCCTCGAGATCCTGCTCGAGGTCGAAGTGCGTGACGAAGGCTGCCTCCGAGGCTCCGCTGGCGAGGGGTGGATCCTCGGCGAAGAGACCACAGAGATTTTCGACCACTTCGTCCAAACGGCTTTTCGGCGCGCCGTTCAGGGTGATCACCAGGTCTTCGTTGTGCAGCCTGAAGACCGCGCCTTCGTAACCCTGGATCAGGGGTTCGAAGGCCTGCTGGGCGATCCTGAGATGGTCCTCGCGCCGGTCGTCCGGTCGCAGGCGGCCGATTCGCAGGTGGACGGCCCGGCGGCCCTCGCGGAACTTCCTGAGCCTTTCCGCATAATCCCTCAGGATCGCCTCTTGCGAATCCGGCTGCCGTTCCGCCCGCGGATCCCCGCTTGCCTGGGGAGAGCGCATCGCTCACCTTGAGTC
>JASJAL010000423.1 GCA_030067055.1 Kiloniellales bacterium
GAGCTCGAGACCGACAAGGTGACCCTCGAAGTCAACGCCCCGGTGTCGGGCGTGCTCAGCGAGATCAAGGTGCAGGAAGGCGCCACCGTCGAGGTCGGCAGCGTGCTGGCGATCGTGACCGGCGGCGGCGCCCCCGCGGTCGCCGCGGCCACCCCGGCGCCAGCCGCGACCGCGCCGGCGGCCGCCGAGGCCGGGCCGGCCCACGGCGAGCTCTCGCCGGCGGTGCGCAAGATGCTGGCCGAAAACAAGCTCGACCCGGCCCAGGTGCCCGGCACCGGCAAGGACGGCCGAATCACCACCGAGGACGTTGTCGACTACCTGGAAAAGGGCGGCGCCGCGGCGGCGCCGGCGCCCGCTCCGACCTCTTCAGGGGGCTTCGCTCCCGGCACGGTCCCGCGCAGCGGCCCCGGCGGCAAGATCACCAAGGCCGACCTCCAGGGGGTACTCGGTGCGGCGGCCGTCTCGGCCAAGGCGCCCGCGGCGGCGGCCGGCCCGCGCGAGGAGCGGGTCCGCATGACCAAGCTGCGCCAGACCATCGCCCGGCGCCTGAAGGAGGCCCAGACCACCGCGGCCATGCTGACCACCTTCAACGAGGTCGACATGGGCGCGGTCATGGCGCTGCGCGCCAAGCACAAGGAGGGCTTCGAGAAGAAGCACGGGGTCAAGCTCGGCTTCATGTCCTTCTTCGCAAAGGCCGTGGTCGCGGCGCTGCAGGAGATCCCCTCGGTCAACGCCCGGATCGACGGCGAGGAGATCGTCTACAACAAGTTCTACGACATCGGCATGGCGGTCTCGACGCCCAACGGCCTGATGGTCCCGATCCTCCGCGACTGCGACACCAAGTCCTTCGCCGAGATCGAAGCGGCCCTGGGCGAAGTCGCGGCACGGGCGCGCGACGGCAAGATCGGCATGGACGAGCTGCAAGGCGGCAGCTTCACCATCACCAACGGCGGGGTCTTCGGCTCGCTCAACTCGACGCCTATCCTCAACATGCCGCAGTCGGCGATCCTGGGCCTCCACAAGATCCAGGAGCGCCCCATGGCTGTGAAGGGTGAGGTGGTGATCCGGCCGATGATGTACCTGGCGATGAGCTACGACCACCGGATCATCGACGGCCGCGAGGCCGTGACCTTCCTGGTCCGGGTCAAGGAGTGCATCGAGGATCCCGAACGGATGCTGGTCGGGCTCTGACCGACTACCGAAGTCCCGGTATCTCTGCACCAAGCGGGTTTTCCCGACTTGATCCCACCTGCCCTCTTCGGCTTGGATTGACGCCTCGCGAGCCGTGAAGGGGACGGCGAGGTGATTTGGGTCTGGCTCTTGGCCGGAGCGGTGTTCGTTTGCCTTGCCGTGCTGGCGGCGCTTCTCGCCTTCGGGACCGCGGAAGTCGGGCCGCCGCGCGCGGGGCTCGGGTTCGACACCGGGCTCGAGAACCTGGACTACAGCGAGTTGCCGGAGGTCGAACTCTGTCCGGCCCGCGACGGCCAGCAAATCCCCTACCGGTACTACGACGCCGAGGCCGAGAAGACGGTCATCCTGATCCACGGCTCCTCCAGCCGCGGCCGCTCCCTTCACGGCCTGGCGGAATACCTGGCCGAGGCGGAGATCGCCCGCTGCGTCACCCTCGACATGCGGGGCCACGGCTGGGGCCGTCCCGGCGACATCGACGACATCGACCAGCTGGAGCACGACCTCGCCGACCTGATCGAGCACCTGGCGCGGCGAGGCCTGGCCAAGCGGCTGGTCGTCCTGGGCTTCTCCATGGGCGGCGGCTTCGCGCTCCGTTTTGCCGGCAGCCGCTATGGCGAAGAGGCCGTCGCCTACGTCTTCCTCGCACCCTTCATCGCTGCCACGTCGCCGACCCTGCGCCCGGACAACGGCTGGGCCTTCCCACAGCCGGGACGGATCCTCGCGCTGAAGGTTCTCAACGCGCTCGGCGTCACCGTCTTCAACCGGCTCGTCGCCCTCCGCTTCGCGATCGGCGAGGAGGACCGGCCGGTCACCACGCCCGACTACTCCTACCGCATGATGGTGGGCTTCGCGCCCAAGGCGGACTACCGGGCCAATCTAAAGCGGGTCACCCGGCCCGGCGTCCTGATCATCGGCAGCGAGGACGAGGACTTCCGGGCGGAGGCCTATCCGGAGGACGTGATCGCCCACGCCAAGGACCTGCGGTTCAAGCCGCTGGAGGGCCTGAAGCACATGGACCTGATCACTCTGGACCAAGCCTTCCGGGCGATCGGTGAGGAGATCCGCGCTATTTAGCGGGCGTCATTGCGAAAAGGCCGATCAGCCGGCCTTCGCGGTCGTCGGCTTCGGCCAGGGCGCTGTCCTGGGCCAGCTTGACCTGGACCCAGAAGGGCGCGCCTGCGAGATCGAAGACGCCGGGCAGCACGGCGACCGGCCAACCGTCGTAGCGGTAGCGCCGGACTCGCTCGGTCTCCTGCGGGAGCCCGGTCGGGCGACGGCTGACCCCCATGACCAGTCGCGACTCCGGGGCGATCCGGTCGCGGGTCATGACGACGATCAGGTATTCCTGACGGCCCGACGGCCAGGTCGCCGGGCGCCGCAGATCGACGGCGTGGCGCGCCAGGCTGTCGCGCAGCAGGTGATAGCCGTCCTTGCTGTCGGACTCCACGGCCTCCAGGGGGCCGGCCGGCACGATGTAGAGGTCGACCTCCGGAGTCTCCGACGAGGCCGGGCCCCAGACGGTGCGCTCCAGCACCAGCCCGCGCGGATCGGCCCGGTAATCGGCCTCGAAGCGCATGGAGAGCCGGCGCCCGGCATCGTCCTCCAGGTCGACCAGCCCGGCGATGCTACGCGCGGCGGGCGAGCCGTCCAGGGGTTCGTAACGGCTGAAGCGGACCCCTCGGCTGGCGAAGCCCGAGAGTTCGAGATCGGCCGGCGGTGCCAGGCGTTCGGTGCCGACCACGTCGGTGGTGAGTTCGATGTTGCGGCTGGAGAAGCCCTTGGCCCGCAAGGTCATGGCCAGCACCACCTGGAAGCCGTCGGTCGGGACGCCGGGACGGCCGACGAAGCGCACCGGGGCGACCGCTGCCTGGTTGACCAATCCGACCGGCGGCAGCGCGAGGCCGTCCCAGGTCGCCTCCAGTGCCGTGGAACTCTCGGCAGGTGACGGGGAGTCGGCCGCTGGCCATGGCAGGGCGCAGGCGCTCAGGCCGCCGCTCAGCAGGAGGACGGCGAGGCCGGCCCATCGGGCCGGGCCGCGAGGTTTGGATCCGAGCCGGATCATCCAGTGCTCCGATACCTTCAGGACCTGGACCTGGCAGAAATCGTGCCTGGCGATGCCGCGGGTCGCCGGACAGGGCCTCCTACCCGCTACCCTGATAGCCTAAAGCCGCCAAGAAATCGTAAAGCGGCCGCCCGGATGGCCCGAAATCCCTGCCGGTCAGCTGCCTTCGAGGATGATGATATCGCGCTCCGCGGCGCCCTCGGCGAAGGCCTTGGCCTCGCCATACTCGGGCGAGTTGTAGCAGGCCACGGCGGAGTCGAAGTCGGGGAACTCGATCACCACGTTGCGCGGGAAGGCCTCGCCCTCCAGGCATTCGACCCGTCCGCCGCGGGCCAGGAAGCGGCCGCCGAACTTCTCCACCGCGGCCGGAACCCGTTTGGCGTATTCGCCGTAGGCCTCCGGGTCCGAGACTTTCACGCGCGCGATCCAGTATGCCGACATGTCCTACTCCTCCCTTTGCCCTGTCCTCTGCGTCTTGCGCGGCCGCACGATAGCCCAGAGGCCGATCAGGTCACAATGACTTGAGGGCCGCGCGGCCGTCTGGGGCTTGGCGCTCTCGCCTTGCGCGGGTAATGTCCGCGGCGTTTCACACAATCTCTTGGGATGACGGAACCCGCGTGGCGATGGCCGAACTGACCGAGCGTGAGGTCCGGGGCCTCTTCAGCGAAGCCGGCTCGGCGGAGTACGAGCTCGACCTGACCGGCGTCGACGAGGAGCACGCCCGCACTGCGATCGCGCGCATGGTCGAGCGTCAGCGCTTTCGCGAGGACCCGCGCAGCGTCATCGTCCGTCTCGACCCGGCGCGCGCCGGCGGCGGCGAAACCCTGTTCCAGCCGGTCGGCCGGCAGCTCCTCGACCTGATGAAGCAGGGCTGCGTCAGCCGCTGCCGTCCCCTGCCCAGCGCCGATGGCTTCTTCGTCGAGATGCCCGGCCGCGACTCAGCGCAAGAAGAACCGGTCTAGCCGTCGCGCTGCCTGGCCTCGCGCGCCATCCCGGCCGCCCTTGTCCCGGTGACGGACTTGCGGCAAGGTGCCGGGCGGTTCAGCGGGGCTGAGGAACATGAGCGACACGACCTATGATCTAGTGGTGATCGGCGGCGGCCCGGGCGGCTACGTCGCCGCGATACGCGCGGCGCAACTCGGCATGAAGACGGCTTGCGTGGAGTCACGCGGCCGTCTGGGCGGGACCTGCCTCAACGTCGGCTGCATCCCGTCGAAGGCCTTGCTGCATTCCTCGGAGCGCTTCGCCGAGGCACGCGATCACCTGGCCGACCAGGGAATCAAGGTCGGCAAGCTCGACCTCGACCTCGGCACCATGATGGGCCGCAAGGACAAGGTCGTCGACGACCTGACCAAGGGGATCGAGTTCCTCTTCAAGAAGAACAAGATCGACTACGTCAAGGGCTTCGGATCGATCTCGAAACCGGGCGAGGTCGCGGTCAAGGTCAATGGCGGCGGCGCGCAGACGCTCAGCACCAAGAACATCCTGATCGCCACCGGCTCGGAGAGCACGCCGTTGCCGGGCGTCGAAATCGACGAGAAGCAGATCGTCACCTCGACCGGCGCCTTGGCCCTGGGCAAGGTGCCCAAGACCATGGTGGTGATCGGCGCCGGCGTCATCGGGCTGGAGCTGGGCTCGGTCTGGTCGCGGCTCGGCGCGGAGGTCACGGTGATCGAGTTCCTGGACCGCATCCTGCCGACCATGGACGGCGAGATCGCCAAGCAGACCCAGCGCGTGCTGGGCAAGCAGGGCCTGAAGTTCAAGCTGGGCAGCAAGGTCACGGGCGCCAAGACCACCAAGACCGCGGTGACCCTGACCGTCGAACCGGCCAAGGGCGGCGATGCCGAGACCCTGAAGGCCGAGGTCGTGCTGGTCTCGATCGGCCGCCGGCCCTACACCGAGGGCCTGGGGCTCGAGGCCCTGGGCGTCAAGGTCGACAACCGCGGCTTCATCCAGGTCGACGAGCGCTTCCAGACCTCGGTGCCGGGCATCTACGCCATCGGCGACTGCATTCCGGGCCCGATGCTGGCGCACAAGGCCGAGGAGGATGGGGTCATCTGCGTCGAGATGCTGGACGGCCAGGCCGGGCACGTCGACTACAACCTCTGCCCTTCGGTCGTCTACACCTGGCCCGAGGTCGCCGGCGTCGGCAAGACCGAGGAGCAGCTCAAGGAGGACGGCGTCGACTACCGGGTCGGCAAGTTCCCCTTCACCGCCAACAGCCGCGGCCGCGCCAACGCCGAGACCGACGGCGTGGTCAAGATCCTGGCCGACAAGCGCAGCGACAAGGTCCTGGGCGTGCACATCCTGGGGCCCCTGGCCGGCGACCTCCTGCAGGAGGCGGTGGTGGCGATGGAGTTCGGCGCCTCCGCCGAGGACATCGCGCGTAGCTATCACTCCCATCCCTCGATGAGCGAGGCGGTGAAGGAGGCTGCGCTGGCCGTTCACGGCCGGCCGATCCACATCTGACCGGGCCGGCCGGGCGTCCCGGCATGTGAGGGCGGCGCGTGAGCGGGGCGCGGCAGCGACGGCAGGCCTCGGGCGCGGCCCTGGTCGCCGTGCTCTGCCTGGCTGAAGTGCTCAACATGTTGGGCAACGCCACCTTCCCGGCCCTGATCCCGGTCTTCCAGCGCGAGTGGGGCCTGTCCAACACCGGTGCCGGCTGGGTCAGCGGCGTCTACTACGCCGGCTACGTCGCCGCGGTGCCGCTGCTGGTCGGCCTGACCGACCGCCGCGACGCCCGGCTGATCTACGTCTTGTCCTCGGGTCTCGGCGCCCTCGGTGCCCTGGGCTTCGCGCTCTTCGCCGTCGACGCGGTTAGCGCCGCGCTCTGGCGGGTGCTCGGCGGAATCGGCCTGGCCGGTACCTACATGGTCGGGCTCAAGATCCTCGCCGACCGGATCGAGGGGCCGCACCAGAGCCGGGCGGTCGCCTTCTACACCGCGCACTTCAACGTCGGGGTCACGGTCTCGGTCCTGGCCGCCGGCGAGATCGCCGCCCTGGCCGACTGGACCTGGGCCTTCGGCCTGGCGGCGCTCGGCAACCTCGCCGCCGCGCTGCTGATCCTGGTCTTCGTCGCCGACGGGCGAAGGCCGGCGCGGCCGCCTGACGGCAGCTCGGCCCTGGACATCCGCCCGGTGTTCCGCAACCGCAAGGCCCTGGGCTACATCCTGGCCTACAGCGTGCACATCTGGGAGCTCTTCGGCTTCCGGACCTGGCTGGTCGCCTTCCTGGCCTTCGCCGCCGGCCTGCAGGGCGCCGATCTCTTCGGACTCAGGCCGACCCAGCTGGCCACGATCCTGCTGCTGCTGCACCTGCCGGCGGCGATTCTCGGCAACGAGGCCGCCCTGCGCTTCGGACGGCGCCGGGCGATCACCGCGACCATGCTGCTCTCGACCGGGCTGGCCTGCACCCTGGGGTTCCTGGCGCCGGTCGCGCCCTGGGTCCTGATCCTGGTCTGCGCGGTATACAGCTTCCTGGTGATCGCGGACTCGGCGGCGATCACCGCGGGCGCGGTGGCCGCGGCCGAGCCGGCGCGGCGCGGCGCGACCATGGCGGTTCACACCATGCTTGGCTTCGGCGCCGGGATGCTCGGGCCGCTGGCCTTCGGTGCGGTCCTCGATCTGGCCGGCGGCGCCGCCGAGGTCGTGGCCTGGGGCCTGGCCTTCGCTGCCATGGGCCTGGTCGCGGCGCTGGGGCCGGTCTTCCTGGCCCGCTTCAGCAGGGAGGCGTCGAGCGAGGGCGCGCGGCGATGAGCGCCCGCCGCCTGACCTTGATCTTTTGCCTGGCCGAGATCTGCAGCATGACCGGCTTTGCGACCTTCGCCGCGCTGCTCCCCGGCTTCGTCGCGGAATGGCAACTCAGCGGCACCCGGGCCGGCTGGATCAACGGCATCTTCTTCGCCGGCTACGTCGCCGCGGTGCCGTTCCTGGTCAGCCTGACCGACCGTCGGGACCCGCGCCACGTCTACCTCGCCGCGGCGGCGCTGACCGCGCTCTCCTCCCTCGGCTTCGCGCTCTTCGCCGAGGGCTTCTGGTCGGCGCTGATCTTCCGGGCGCTGGCCGGCGTCGGCCTGGCCGGGACCTACATGCCCGGCTTGAAGTCGCTCACCGATCACCTCGGGGCCGACCACCTGCCGCCGGCCGTGCGCGGACGTAGCCTGGCCTTCTACACCGCGACCTTCTCGATCGGCACCAGCCTGTCCTTCCTGCTTGCCGGCGCCCTGGCCGCGCGCTGGGGCTGGCCCTGGGCCTTCGGGCTTGCGGCCTTGGGCCCGGCGATCGCCTTCCTGCTGGTCTGGCGCGGCGTGCCGCCGGCGGCCGAGGA
>JASJAL010000061.1 GCA_030067055.1 Kiloniellales bacterium
TCGCGCAGCTTCTCGACCAGGTTCTTGACCTGCGGCGGGCTCATGAACTGCGGCTTCTTGACGTTTACCGGCGCCCCGGTCCGCGCGATGGCGGCGACCAGATCGGTCTGGCGGGCCAGGAAGGCCGGGATCTGCAGGATGTCACAGACCTCGGCGACGGGTGCCGCCTGCGCGATCTCGTGGACGTCGGTGATCACCGGGCACTGAAAGCGCTCCTTGACCGCCTGCAGGACCCGCAAGCCTTCTTCCAGGCCCGGGCCGCGGAAGGAATGCACCGAGGAGCGGTTGGCCTTGTCGAAGGAGGCCTTGAAGACGTAGGGGATGCCCAGCTTGCCCGTCACCTCGACGAAGTGCTCGGCAGCCTGGAACGCCAGGTCCTGGGATTCGATCACGTTGATGCCGCCGATCAGCATCATCGGCCGATCGTTGCCGACCGGGATCCCGGCTACCGTCAAGGTCGTCATGGCGCGTCTCTCCTAGCTCGATACTGCGAAGTCCCGCGCAGGGTCGCCGTCACTGCGGGGTGTGGGTCTGCTGGCCTCTAGAACGTCGCCAGCCGCTCGGTCAGCAGGGCGAAGAAGCGGTCGGCGTCGATCTCGTTGATCACCCGGCAGTTCTTGGGCTCCTGGGTGCTGCCCCACCAGTCGACCACGGTCATGCCCATAGTCGCCTGCGAGGCGGTCTCGATCCGCACGTTGCAGTCCCGCCCGCCGAAGATCTCCGGCTCCAGAAGATAGGCGATCACGCAGGGGTCGTGCAGCGGCCCGCCGTTGCGGCCGTACTTCTCCGCGTCGTGGGCGCCGTAGGAGGCCATCATGCCGGCCGCCGCCCGGGCGACCGGCGACTCCAAGGCTTGCACGGCGGCGATTCGCACCGGCGTCATCAGTGCCTTGTGGGTCACGTCCAGCGGCATCATGGTCAGCGGCACGCCGCTGGTAAAGACCACGTGGGCCGCGTGCGGATCGACGTGGATGTTGAACTCGGCTGCCGGGGTCGTGTTGCCGCCGGCGAAGAAGCCGCCGCCCATCAGGACGATCTCGCGGATCTTTGGTAGGATGCGCGGCTCCTTGACGATCGCCAGGGCGATGTTGGTCAGCGGCCCGATGGGGCAGAGCGTGACCCCTTCGCCTTCGTCCGCCATCAGGGTCTCGACCAGCCAGTCGACCGCGTGCTGCGGCTGCAGCGGCATTGCGGGCTCCGGCAGGGGCGCGTTGCCCAGGCCGTCGTGCCCGTGGAAGGACTCGGCCGTCACCAGGTTGCGCAGCATCGGCCGGCTGCAGCCGGCGAAAACCCTGACGTCGGCGCGCCCGGCCAGCTCGCAGACCTTGCGGGCGTTCTTCTCTGTCAATGCCAGCGGCACGTTGCCGGCGACCGCGGTGATGCCCAGCAGCTCGAGCTCGGGCGAGGCCAGGGCCAGCCAGATGGCGATGGCGTCGTCGGTCCCAGGATCGCTGTCGATGATGATGGGGCGTGGCGCCACGCCGGAAACTCCCTTCACGAAACCCGTCTTGGCATCGTCATACTACTTGACCGGACCTGGGGCCAGACCGAGCTGTGGCCAAGGGCTCGCAGCTCGACCGAAGCGCGCTACACTGCCGCGCCATTCCGCGCAGAGCTGGAGCCGCGATGGAGGAGGAGACCTGCGCCCTGTGCCGGCGCCCGCTGGGCCGGCGGCGCGAGAAGCATCACTTGGTACCGCGCAGCTTCGGCGGGCGCGAGACTGTGAGCTTGCATCCGATCTGCCACCGCAAGGTCCACGACGTCCTCAGCGAGCGCGAGCTGGCAGAGGACTACCGCACGACCGAGGCCTTGCGCCGCCACCCGGAGATCGCGCCCTTCCTGCGCTGGCTTAGGAACAAGCCAGCCGACTTCCACAAGGTGACGCGGTCTAGCGCGGGCCGCCGGCGGCGGCGATGACCGGCGACTTCGCCAGCAAGCAGGCGGCACGCGGCGCGGTCTGGGACCGCCTGCAGGACGAGCGCCTGGCCGCCTTTCCCTTTCCGCCCCACGGCCGGATCCCGAACTTCAAGGGCGCGGCCAAGGCCGCCGCGCGGCTCTTCGAGATCCCGGCCTTCCGCGACGCTGCGCGGATCAAGGTCAATCCCGACGCGGCCCAGCGCCCGGTCCGGGCCGAGGCCCTGCGCCGCGGCATCACCGTCTACGTGCCGACCCCGCGCCTGGCCGGCGGATTCATGAAGCTGGACCCGGCGCGGATCTCGCCGCAGGACATCCCGGCGGCGACCACCATGTCCAAGTGCCGGCGCTTCGCCGAGGACGTCGGCCTGACCGAGCTGCCGCAGCTCGACGCCATCGTTTGCGGCTCGGTCGCGGTCACCGCGGCCGGCTCGCGCTGCGGCAAGGGCGAGGGCTACAGCGACATCGAGTTCGCGATCCTCGCCGAGCTGGGCCACGCCCCGGTGCCGGTCGCGACGACGGTCCACGAGGTCCAGCTGGTCGGCGGCTTCCCCCAGGCCGGCAACGACCTGCCGCTCGCTTTCATCGTCACCCCGACCCGGATCCACGCCGTCGCCGAGCCACCGGCGCCGCCGAAGGGCATCGACTGGGCCCGCCTCGCGCCGGCCGACCTCGAGGCCATGCCGGTGCTGGCCGAGCTCAAAGCCCTGCAGGACGAGCCCTAGAGCCTCCGCTTCCCGCGCCTGAAGAGTCCTTCCCGAAACCCCCGGGCAAGGAATTCCGCGCCCCGTTAGCGAGTCTGAAAGGGGCGCCGGTGTATTCCTTTTTCACGGCAAGTATTAGCGCCGCTTGCCGCAAATAAAGACCTTTGCCAAGGATTGACGACATGAGCGTCGCACGGGCGGCTGCGACACGCCATTCTGCGTCGGTTCGTGGGGACCGGACCGCGAGTCGGCGTCCCGCAACCGCCTCGGCCATCGCGGCGGCGGGCCTGCTGGCGATAGCGGGACCGGCCTGCGCGTCCGATTGCGAGCTGCTCGGCTATCTCTCGAGGGAGACGGACCCCCTGGGCTCGGCGGTATCCGATACCGCCGGGTCCTGGGGCGACGCCGCCCAGCGTGCGGCGGCCGGCCGGGTCCAGCTGCGCGCCGACAACTCCCTGATGCCGGCCTTCGACAGCCCCTGCGGCCTGTCCCTGGACGCCGCGCTCCTGGGCGACCGCCTGGCCCTCGACGTCGCCCAGGCCGAGGACCGCCCGACCCTCGCCACCCTGACCGCCGACCTCGGCCCCCAGGACGACTGGGCGAGCTGGTCGGTCGAGACCTCCTTCCTGGCCGAAGACGCGGCCGACTCCGTCCCCACCAGCTACATCGGCGCTCGCAACGGCTTCGGCCTCTTCGGCGAGCGCCTACGCGCCTCGGCGGACTTCGGCCTCGCCCTCGACCAAGCCCGGGAGCCGAGCGGCTACGCCACCCGCTACCGCCTAGCCGCCGATCTCTGGCGCGGCGACGGCCTGACCCTCTCCGGCATCGCCGGCTTCGCCCGGATCAGCCCCGGCTACGCCGCCGAGGGCGTCGACGTCGACGCGGACCGGATACGGCGGCGGCTCGCCCTGGCGCTCGACTGGCGGCGGCTCGACCTGGACCTGGAGCACAGCGTTGCGACCGACAACGTCGAGGGCGAGAGCGGCCAGAACACGGACCGCTGGCAGGTCTGGTCAGCCAGCTTCGAGCTCGACCTCTCGGGCCTGCACAGCCTCCTGCCTCGGGACGTTAGCCTGAGCCTCGAGCAGGAGCGGGCCGATCACGCCGAACTGGAGGGCACGGAAGACCTCGACCAGCGGACCCGCAGCCTGGCCCTGAGCCTGGCCTGGGACCACCAGGGCGGCACCACCACCCTGCACCTGACCGGCTCCGAGCTCCTCGACCGGGCGCCGGACGCCGAGACCGAGGCGGACACCAGTCTTGAGCTCGGCCTCAGCCGCGCAGTACGGATCGCCGACTGGGAGCTCTCGGCCGGCGCGACCTGGACCCTAAGCCGCGAGGTCGATACCGGAGGCGCGGCCCAGGACTCCCACGGTCTGGACCTGGAATTCGACCTCACCACCGCCCGCTTCTGGCGCGGCACCCTGGGCCTCGAGGGCGAGACCTCCTTCAGCGACGACGCCGACAGCGGCATCGGCCCGCTCGCGGAAGCCTCGATCTCCCTGACCTACGATCTGCAGTTCTGACGGCTCTGGAGCCGGCCCGGGATCTAGGGTTTTCGCCTTGTGATCTGGTTTCCCAGGACGTGAGGGGCCGATTGGAGATGCTCAATGCCCGGAGAGCCACGCCGGAGTCCAGGCACAAAGAAGCCCGCCGACGTCGCTGGCGGGCTTCCCGGGAGCTCCGGGTGAGCGGCTAGTCGCGGCTAGAGTGCGCGGTTGGCCCCCGAATCCTCCGATCGAAGAGTCAGCCGTATCAGCTGTTCTTGATCATCCAGCTGCCGTCGGCCTGCTGGCAGGCGACGCCGTCGACCTTTTCGGTCTGGCCGTCGACGACCACGGTCTGCGTGAAGGTCTTGCAGAGCCTGCCATCGGCGTCCCGGAATTCCTGGTTGACGTCCGTTGAGCCGCTATGGCCCGTGTCGGGGTTTTTCCAGGTCGTCCGCTCGCCCGGGCCCTGGTTCTGAACCGCGTTGGCGTTGGCCTGTGAGACCTGGTTCTTGTCGTCGTCCGTCAGGTATTCGCCCAGCAGACCGCCTGCGAGCAGGCCGCCCAGGGCGCTGAACGCGATCCAGCCCGAGCCCGCACCGGCAACGCCGGCGATCAGGCCGCCGGTCGCCGCACCGAGTACCGCCGTTGTCTGGGTGGTCTTGGAAACGCCGGTGCCGCGCTCGACATTCTCACAGCCGGCAAGGGCGCCGACCGCGATCGCGCCTGCGACGGCGGCAGCAATGTATTTGTTGGTCATGGGTCTTTTCCCCGCTTTGTTCGTTCCCCTGATCTAGTCCTGGGATCAGCAGTGTCCCTACGACGAACATGGGAATCGAACCTACCGTCGCCAAGTGATGAAGATCACATAGCGGAGGGTCGGGTTGCGGAGGGCGTCTCAACTATCCTTATTGGCATAGTCATTGCCGACCGCGCCTTAAAGTGGACCTTGGTGCTCTGAGTTCTGTTCTCGCTGGAACCGGAAGCCACTCTGGTGGAGGTGCTGGTCCAGCACCTTTCCCGCCTCTAGAGGGGCCAAACCAACAGGATCATGGGGATGGAGACAGCGACGATCAGGATCTCCAGAGGTAGCCCCATCCTCCAGTAATCCCCGAATTTGTAGCCGCCGGCGCCGAGTATCAGGGTGTTGTTCTTGTGCCCGATCGGGGTCAGGAAGGCGCAGGAGGCGGCGACCGCGACCGTCATCAGGAAGGGATCGGGATTAGCGTCCAGGCGGCGCGCGATCTCGACCGCGATGGGGGCTGCGACCACCGCCGTGGCGGTGTTGTTCATCACGTCCGAGAGGGTCATGACGATGACCATCAGCAGGACCAGGACCACCACCGCCGAATAGCCCTGGGACAGCGCCAGGATGCCGGCGGCGATGATCTGGGTGCCGCCGGTCGACTCGAGGGCCTGGCCGATCGGAATCATCGAGCCGATCAGCACGATCACCGGCCATTCGACGTTCTCGTAGATGTCGCGCGGCGGCACGATCTTGAGGAAGACCATGGCCGCGGCGGCGGCGCTCAGCGCCACCGGCAGGTAAAGCCAGCCCAGGCTGGCCAGCAGGATGGCCAGCGCGAAGATGCCGCCGCAGAGCAGCGCGCTGCCGCGCCGGCCGCCCTGGACTCCGCGGTCGCCCAGGGGCAGGCAGCCGAGCCAGCGGACCACGTCGGGCAGCTCGTTGGCGTTGCCCTGCAGCAGCAAGACGTCGCCGGCCTGGACCGGCAGCTGGCGCAGCCGTTCGCGGAAGCGCCTGCCGCTGCGGGCGATGCCCAGCAGGTGGACGCCGAAGCGGTACTTCATGCGCAGGCTCATGGTGCTGCGCCCGACGACCCGGGCGCCCGGCGGGACCACCACCTCCATGACCGCGACGTCGTCGCTGGACAGGAGGCCGGTCTTGGTCTCGGTGACCACCGCGTGCTCCAGCTTGAGGTTGGCGATCAGACGCTCGATGTCGTCCGGCCCGCCCTCGATGACCAGCAGATCACCCTCTCGGATCTCCTCGTGCCGGGCCATGCCGGCCAGGCGCTTGCCGCCCCGGACCAGGCCGATGATGTCGACCTCGGCGTCCTGGGCGGCGGCGTCCAGCTCGCGCAGCTTCTTGCCGGCGATCTTGCAGTCCTTCGGGACCCGGGCCTCGGCGATGTAGTCCTCCAGCTCGAAGGCCTTGGCGTCGGTGGCGCCGCCGCGGTCCTTGGGGATCAGGCGCCAGCCGATCAGGGCGACGAAGGCGATCCCGGCCAGGGCGCAGGCGCCGCCGACCGGGGTGAAGTCGAACATGCCGAAGGGCGCGCCCAGAGCATCCTCGCGGAAGGCCGCGATGATGATGTTGGGCGGGGTGCCGATCAGGGTCACCAGGCCGCCCAGGATCGAGGCGAAGGAGAGCGGCATCAGGGTCAGGGAGGCGGCCCGCTTGGCCTTGCGGGCGGCCTGGATGTCGACCGGCATCAAGAGCGCCAGGGCGCCGACGTTGTTCATCACCGCCGAGAGCACCCCGGCCAGGCCGGACATCACCAGGATGTGGCTGGTCAGGCCGCGCGCCAAGCCCGAGATCGCCCGGGTCAGCAGGTCGACCGCGCCGGAGTTGCTGAGGCCCCGGCTGACGATGAGGACCATGGCAATGACCACGGTCGCCGGATGGCCGAACCCCGTGAAGGCCCGGTCGCCCGGGACGACCCCGGCGACCACCGCGACCAGCAAGGCGGCGAAGGCAACCATGTCGTAGCGCCAGCGGCCCCAGATCAGGAGCGCCATCACGGCGGCGAGGATGGCAAAGACGGTGGACTGCTCGGCGGTCATGCGCGGGTCGACGGTGAGGAATCGGGAACTTTTCGATGGCCGGAGGTCAAGAATAGCGCCTGATCCGATCCGGGCAAGAGTTCGCGAGGATAAACCCCTGAAAAACGGCGATAATTCCTCGAAATATTGGATTTGTCCAAAAATCTATCCGTAAACGTCGAGTTAATTTTTGGCGGTCAGACTATGTCCCCAGCCTTGGCGGCCCACCAGGACGGCGGCTGTTACTATCGAGGGTACTGACTATGCCTATCGGGACTGTAAAGTGGTTCAATACCAAGAAGCGCTACGGCTTCATCCAGCCTGAGGACGGTTCGAAGGACGTCTTCGTGCACGCCACCGCGGTCGAGGCCGCGGGACTCGAGAGCCTGCAGGAAGGCCAGAAGGTCAAGTTCGAGCTTTCGCCCGATCCCCAGGGCCGAACCATGGCCATCGACATCTCCGTATCTTACTGACGCGTTTCCGACCCGCTTCGGATCCCACTGCCGGCGCCGCGGCGCCAGGCGGGGTCAGTCGGACTGTGCCGAATCGGGGCCGGCCTCGGCCGCAAGCCTGCGCAGCTCGGTCTTCAGGATCTTGCCGTAGTTGTTCTTGGGCAGGGATTCGGCGAAGCGGTAGCCGCGCGGCCGCTTGAAGCGGGCGATGTTGGCCAGGCAGAGCGCGTCCAGCGCGGCCGGATCGAGCCCGGTCCCGGGCCGCGGCACCACGAAGGCCAGGACCTCCTCGCCCCAGTCCGGGTGCGGCCGGCCGATCACCGCGCATTCCTTGACGTCCGGGTGGCTCTGCAGCACCTCCTCGATCTCCCGGGGATAGATATTCGACCCGCCCGAGATGATCACGTCCTTGGAGCGGTCCTTGAGGGTCAGGAAGCCGTCTTCGTCGAGGACTCCCATGTCGCCGGTGTGCAGCCAGCCGCCACGCAGGGTCTCGGCGCTGGCCTCGGGCCGGTTCCAGTAGCCGGGCATGACCGAGTCGCCCCGCGCCAGGACCTCGCCCATCCCGCCGGTGGGTAGGGCCTGGTCGTCCGGCCCGGCGATCCGCACCTCGACCGCGGTCTGGGCCCGGCCGACCGAGGCCAGGCGCGCTTCGTAGCGCGGGTGGTCGCGGTCGGCGTGCTGGGCCCGGGTCAGCGAGGTGATGGTCATGGGGCTCTCGCCCTGGCCGTAGATCTGCACGAAGACGTTGCCCAGGGTCTCCAGGCCGCGCTTCAGGTCGTCGACGTACATCGGCCCGCCGCCGTAGACGATGGTCTTGAGGTTGCGGCTCGCGGGGCCGCCGGCCGCGGGATGCTCGATCAGGCGCTTGGCCATGGTCGGCGCGGCGAACATCGTGGTGCCGGGATGGTGGCCGAGCAGCGCGAAGACTTCCTCGGGATCGAAGCCGCCGCTCTCGGGGATCACCTGCAGGGCGCCGGCCGCCACGTGCGGCAGGATGTAGATGCCGGAGCCGTGGGAGATCGGTGCCGCGTGCAGGATGCAATCGCCGGGATCGATGCGGTCGACGTCGGCGAAGTAGCACAGCGTCATGGTCAGGAGGTTGCGGTGCGACAGCATCGCGCCCTTGGGCTGGCCGGTGGTGCCGCTGGTGTAGAACAGCCAGGCCAGGTCGTCCGCCGACAGCTCGGCGGGATCCAGCGGCGGCGCATCGAAGAGGGCCGGGTAGGCGGGCCCCTCGACGTCGACGATCTCCATGAGCTCCGGCAGGTCGCTGAGCCTGCCAAGAGTCTGCGCCAGTTTCGCCGTCGCGAAGACCAGCCGGGCGCCGCTGTCGGCGAGGATGTAGTGAAACTCCCTGGGGTGTAGCTTGGCATTGACCGGCACCGCGCCGATCCCGGCGAACCAGCAGCCGTAGAGCAACTCGACGAACTGCGGGCAGTTGCGCATGATCAGCGCGACCCGCGCGCCGGGCGTCAGCCCGAAGCGCTCCCGCAGGGCTCCGGCCAGCACGGACGCCCGCCGGGCCAGCCCGCCGTAGTCGGCGACGACCCGCGTCCCCAGCGCCAGCGCCGGCGCCTGCGGCGCGGTCCGGGCGGTGCGAAGGAGGAGCTGGGAAAGGTTCATCGTGTCAGTTCTGGTCCTTCTGGTCTTGCGCCGTGGTCGCGCCATGATGCTATCTGCCGGGAGATACCGCCAGCGACTAGCTTGGTGCGTGTCTTGTCTCCGTCAGTGCCTGGAAGATTCGTTGAATTTGGCCCCGCGCGCAGTTGTCGAAGGCCGCGCCACCGCGTCGCTGGATTGAGCGGCGATGGCGGATTTCGCCGTCTATGGCGGTCTCTTCCTCAGCGCCTTCCTTTCGGCGACCCTGCTGCCGGGCTCTTCGGAGGCCCTGCTGACCGGGCTTGTGGTCTCGGGGCGGGGCGAGCCCTGGTTGCTCCTCGCCGCGGCGGTCATCGGCAACGTCCTCGGCTCCCTGGTCAACTGGATCTGCGGCCGCTTCCTCGCGGCCTTCCGCGACCGCAAGTGGTTCCCGGTGTCGCCGCGCCGCTACGCGCAGGCGGCCGGCTGGTTCGAACGCTACGGCGTCTGGTCGCTGCTCTTCGCCTGGGCCCCGGTCGTCGGCGATCCGCTGACGGTCATCGCGGGCGCCTTTCGGGTCGGGTTCCTGCCCTTCTTGCTGCTGGTCACGATCGGAAAGCTGGTGCGCTATCTTTTTATCCTTTGGGTCGCCTCGTCCTTGGCTTAGGTCTCCATCTGTCTTCTCCTTCATCCTTCTCGATCCCTTCTTCGTGGCATAGGTAGCGACCGCGCTCTCGCCGACACCGGGAAGGGCGCGCAGCGGGCCGGAAACCGGCAATGCCACTATTTGCGGGGATGTCCGGGATTATTCCGGACGTAATTAAATCATAGGGCGGGACCTATGGTGAATTTGCCTGGACCGGGCGTTCTCCTGGGTCTGGCCCTGGCAGACATTATGCCGAGTCGCTATGTTTTCTAGGAGAAGCTATCCATGAAGGATGGCGCGCTGAAGGATCGGACCCAAGCCGTGCGGCAAGACCCGCAGGCAGGACATCAAAGACAGGACTGGCGACTGCATCGGCGCTGGCGGCAGCTTGCGGCCGCCCTTGGAGGCGTCGCCATCGCTCTGGGTCTGGCAGCGGGGGCGATCCTGCTTCCGGATGCGCCGGGCGCCTCTGCCGAGGACATCCGCTTCTTCCGGATCGGCACCGGCTCCACATCCGGCACCTATTTCCCCATAGGCGGCATCATCGCGACCGCGATCAGCAGTCCGCCCGGCAGCCGCGCCTGCGAGGTGGGCGGGTCCTGCGGCGTGCCCGGCCTGATCGCGGTGGCCCAGTCGACCAGCGGCTCGGTCGACAATGTCGACGCCATTGCCAGTGGCCGCGTCGAATCGGGTTTCAGCCAGGCCGACATCGCCTACTGGGCCTACAACGGCAAGGGGCCCTATGCGAAGAAGGGTCCCGTCACCAGCCTCCGAGCCATCTCCAACCTCTATCCGGAGGCGGTTCATATCGTGGTCCGCCGTGACGCCCGGCTCACTTCGCCGCGCGACCTCAAGGGCCTGCGCGTCTCGCTCGATAAGGAGGGCTCGGGGACCAAGGTCGACGCCGAACTGATCCTGCGTGCCTACGGGCTGACAGAAAAGGACATCGAGCCGCACTACGTCCCGGCCGGGCTGTCGATCGACAAGCTGCGCGCCGGCGAACTCGATGCATTCTTCTGGATCGCCGGGGCACCGGCCAAGGCGGTCAGTGCGCTGGCCGAGGACACCTCGATCACCCTCCTGCCGATCAAGGGCAAGGAGGCCGATTCCTTGATCAAGAAGTATCCCTTCTTCGGCAGCTACACGATCCAGGCCGGGGCCTATCTCAACGTGCCGGCGACCGAGACCCTGAGCGTCGGCGCCCAGTGGCTGGTCGGCGCCGATGTCGAGGAGGAGACGGTCTACGAGATTACCCGGGCGCTGTGGCACGAGAACACGGCCAGCCTGCTGGCGCGCGGCCACCCGACCGGCAAGCTGATCACCCAGGAAACCGCCCTGCAGGGCATCGGAATTCCCCTGCACCCTGGCGCCGAGCGCTTCTACGAAGAGCTCGCCACCGCGACCGAATAGCGCCGATCAGACCGAAGGCCGGTTCGCGATCGCGGTCTCCACGATCGCGGCGACTCGCTCGCGTTCCGCGCCGATCAGCGGCATCCTTGGCCGCCGGACCCACTCCGCGCCCTCGCCGGCGATCTGGTTGGCCAGCTTGATGAACTGCACCAGCTTCTTGTCGACGTCGAGGTGCAGCAACGGCATGAACCAACGGTAGAGGGCCAGGGCCTCCTCGACCCGTCCCTCCACGGCAAGCCGGTAGAGCATCACCGCCTCCCTCGGGAAGGCGTTGACCAGGCCCGCGACCCAGCCGACGGCGCCGAACAGCAGGTTTTCCAGGACCAGGTCGTCGACCCCGCAGAACAGGACGTAGCGGTCGCCGCAGACGTTGATCATGTCGGTGACCCGACGGCTGTCGTGGGAAGATTCCTTGACCGCGACGATGGTCTCGCTGCCGGCCAGTTCGAGGAAAGCCTCCGGGCTGAGGTCGACCTTATAGCTGACCGGGTTGTTGTAGATCATGATCGGCAGGTCGCTGGCCGCGGCCAGGCCCTCGAAGTGGGCCAGGGCCTCGCGCTCGTCCTGCTCGTAGACCATGCAGGGCAGCGCCATGAGGCCCGCACAGCCGGCGCGCTCGGCACGCTTGGCGTGGGCAATGCCCAGCTCGGTGGTGTACTCGGCGACGCCCGAGAGCACCGGCACCCGGCCCGCCGCGGCCTCGACCGCGCAGCGCAGCACCGCCTCCTTCTCCTCAGGCGCGAGGGAGCTGTTCTCGCCCAGAGTGCCGAGCATGACCAGGCCTTCGCAGCCCGCCGCAAGGCAGGACTCGATGTGCTGCGCCGTCGCTTCCAAGTCGAGGCTCTCGTCCTGCTTGAACTCGGTCATCAGGGCGGGGAAGACGCCCGACCAGGCGATCGTCATCTCGGTGTCCTTTTTTCTCGGGTGGGTCGGCTCAGCCTGAAGTTTTCTTAGTCTTCCACAGGGGAAATATGCTAGCAATATATTTGTGACGTGAGTCGTTGAAATTCCTGGGTAATTTTACGCCGAAACGCGGCGGAGGAGCCAATGAGACCAGGTGACGGGCAGAAGCGCTTGGCCGACGAAGCCTTTCGGCGCCTGGAGGAAATGATCGTCTCGCTGCGCCTCAAGCCGGGCGAAGCGGTCACCGAGCCGGCGCTGGTCGAGATGATCGAGATCGGCCGCACCCCGACCCGCGAGGCGGTCCAGCGCCTGGCCGCGCAGGGCCTGATCCGGGTCCAGGCCGGTAAGGGCCTGGTCATCACCGAGGTCAATCCCTTCGACCATCTGGCGCTGATCGAGGCCCGCGCGGTGCTCGAGCGGCTGCTGGCGCGGCGCGCGGCGGCGGTGGCCCGGGACGCCTTGCGCCGCGAGCTGGTCGACTGCGCGGTCAGCATGACCCGGCGCGCGGAGGCCGGCGACCTCGAAGGCTACATGCGCCAGGACAAGACCTTCGACGGGATCGTCGCCCAGGGCGCCCGCAACCGCTTCGCCGCGGCCGCGGTCGCGCCCATGCAGACCTTGAGTCGCCGCTTCTGGTACGCGCACCTCGTCGGCACCGACCTGGAACCCTCGGCGCGGCTCCACGTCGCGGTCATGGGGGCGATCGCCGAGGCCGATCCGGAGGCCGCCGGCAGGGCCAGCGACGCCCTGATGGACGACCTGCGGCAGGCCGCCAAGCGCGTGCTGGAGACCGAGGCGGCCGGGGACCTCGTCCTGAGCCGCTGAACGCGCGCCCAGCTCTACTGATCGATCACCCAGGGTTCTTCTTCCGCGGCGGCGCGCCAGGTCTTCATCGCCGGGCAGGTCCAGACCGCGTCGCGATAGGCCGCGGTCGCGCCCTCCAACGACACGCCGTAGGTGACGAAGCGGCCGACCACCGGCGCGAAGAAGGCATCGACGATACCGAAGCGGCCGAACAGGAAATCGCCGCCCCGGCCGAAGTTCTGCCGGCAGACCTCCCAGATTTCGACGATCCGCAGGATGTCGGCAGCGACGCCCGGCGCGTCGTGGCCGCGTCCGGGGAAGCGGCTGCGCAGGTCCATCGGCAGGTGCTCGCGCAGCGCGGCGAAGCCGGCGTGCATCTCGGCCGTGACGGCGCGCGCCTGGGCGCGCAGCTTGGGATCCTCGGGCCAGAGGCCGGCCTCCGGGAAGCACTCGGCCAGGTACTCGCCGATTGCCAGGCTGTCCCAGATGGTCAGATCGCCGTGCTTCAGGGTGGGCACGCGGCCGCTCGGCGTATGGGCCCGGATCGCGGCTTTGGTCTCGGGCAAGTCCAGGGGAATCACGATCTCGTCGTAGTCGGCGCCGCTGGCCTCCAGGGCCAGCCAGCCGCGCAGCGACCAGGAGGAATAGTTCTTGTTCCCGAGGATGATGGTAAAGTCGGCCAAGTCGAGCGCTCCCTTCGTGATGTGACCGGCATTTAGCGATGCCGTCGACGGCGAGGCAAGCGTCCCGCCCCGCCGTTCCCCTCCGACAACCTGAAAGCGGTCCCAGCAATGCGTTTCCCTGCCCGACCCGCGAGAGAGTTGGAACCGGCGCGGCGGCGCACCTTGGCAGGTTTCTCGTGACCCCGGACCTGGCCCTTATCGTGGCCGTGGGGGCCGGCCTCGGCGGCTTCGTGACCGGTCTGGCCGGTTTCGGCACCGGGCTGGTCGCCCTGGGCGTCTGGCTTCACGTCCTCGACCCCCTGCTGGCCGCGCCCCTGGTGGTGATTTGCTCCGTGATCGGCCATCTGCAGTCGATCTGGGGATTGCGCGGCAGGCTGGACTGGTCGCGGCTCTGGCCCTTCCTGGCGGGCGGCCTGCCGGGCATTCCGCTGGGCGTCTTGCTGCTCGGCCTGCTCGACCCGCAGGTCTTCCGCGGCCTGGTCGGCCTCTTCCTCCTGGCCTACGCCGGGACCATGCTGCTGCTGCGCAAGCTGCCGGTCCTGAAATTCGGTGGCCGGCCGATGGATGCGGCGGTCGGTCTCGGCGGCGGGGTCCTGGGCGGCTTCGCCGGCCTGTCCGGACCGCTGCCCACCATCTGGTGCGGCCTCAAGGGCTGGACCAAGGACGAGCAGCGCAGCGTCTTCCAGGGCTTCAACCTGTCGATCCTGAGCCTGTCCCTGGTCTCTCAGGCCCTGGGCGGGGTCGTGACCGGCGAGGTGCTGATGCTCGGCCTGGTCTGCCTGCCGGCGACCTTGCTGGGCGCCTGGCTGGGCCATCGTACTTACGGCCGGATCGACGACCGCCAGTTCCGGCGTTTGGTCCTTTGGCTGTTGCTGGCGTCGGGCGCCGCGCTTACCGTCAGCAACCTGCCGTGAAGCCGGCAGAGGACAAGATCTAGGGGAGCTTCGAGGAACCTTGCTGCAACATCTGACGACCCGCGCCGGGAAGGACGCCGTCACCATCACGCCGCTCACCGTGGCGGAACTCGAGCCCTGGCTGGCGGGACAGCCGGCCGCAACCCGGCGCTGGGTCGAGCGGATCGGGTTCACGGCTCAGCCCGGCGGGACCGCCCTGCTGCCCGACGCCGAAGGCGGGCTCGTGCGGGTCCTGCTGGGAGTCGAGGCGGGCGAGGACATCTGGTCCTATGGCGGCCTGCCGGGCAGCCTGCCGCTCGGTCGCTACCGCCTTGACGAGGCTGTGACCGCGCCGGCCACCAGTCGTGCCGCCCTCGGCTGGGCCCTCGGCGGCTACGCCTTCACCCGTTACAAGAAGCGCGAGCGCGACTTCGCCGCCCTGGTCTGGCCCAAGGGGGTGGACAAGGCGGCGGTGACCCGGGCCGCCGAGGCGACCTTCCTGGTCCGCGACCTGATCAACACGCCGGCGGAGGACCTGGGTCCGCCGCAGCTGGCCGAGGCCGCCAAGGCGGTGGGTCGCGCCCACGGCGCCAAGGTCGCGGTCACCACCGGTGCCGCCCTGCTCAAGAACAACTATCCGACGATTCACGCCGTCGGCCGGGCCGCCGACCGAGCGCCGCGCCTGATCGACCTGCGCTGGGGGACCAAGGGCCCGCGGGTCACTGTGGTCGGCAAGGGGGTTTGCTTCGACAGCGGCGGCCTGGACCTCAAGTCCGCGGCCGGCATGAAGCTGATGAAGAAGGACATGGGCGGTGCCGCGCATGCCCTGGGGCTGGCCCAGATGATCATGGCGGCCAAGCTGCCGCTGCGCCTGCGGCTCCTGATCCCGGCGGTCGAAAACAGCGTCTCGGGCAACGCCTTCCGGCCGCTGGACGTGATCAAGACCCGCCAAGGCCTGACCGTCGAGATCGGCAACACCGATGCCGAGGGCCGGCTGATCCTCTGCGATGCCCTGAGCGAGGCCGACCGCGAGGCGCCGGAACTGCTGGTCGACTTCGCGACCCTGACCGGGGCCGCGCGGGTCGCCCTCGGCAGCGAGCTGCCGGCCCTGTTCTGCAATGACGACGCCACCGCGGCGGCCGCCTTGGAACACGGGCTGGCGGTGCAGGACCCGCTGTGGCGCCTGCCGCTGCACGCGCCTTACAAGCGGCTCTTGGACAGCAAGGTGGCCGACCTCAATAACATTTCCGAGGGCGGCTATGGCGGGGCGATCACCGCCGCGCTGTTCCTCGAGGCCTTCGTCGCCAAGGCCAAGGCCTGGATCCACATCGACGTCATGGCCTGGAACCTGGCCGCGAAGCCCGGTCGCCCCGCTGGCGGCGAGGCCATGGGCCTGCGCGCGATCTACGGCCTGATCGAGGCGCTGGCGAAACCCCCCAAGGGCAGGAAGCGCTGAGAGCTGCCGAACGGCGCCAGCCGGTCACTTGACGGCGATCACCGTCATGGCTGCCAGATTGGCGACCTTGTGGGACACGCTGCCCAGCAGGGCGCCTTCGATGTCGCCGACGCCACGGCTGCCCAGCACGATGGCATCCGCGTCGCTGCGCTTGGCGAAGTCCACGATCGTGCGGGCCGGCGGCCCGATCTCGACCTGGGTCTTGACCGAGGAAACGCCGGCGTCCCGGGCTGCCTTGGTGGCCGCCTCCAGGATCTGCTTGGTCATGTCGTCCAGGACGTATTGCGGCTCGCCGGTCAGGTGCTCGAGTTCCAGGTAGCGCTTGATCTCTGGCGTCACGGTGATCTGCTTGGTCACGGTCAGCAAGGTCAGTCGGGCCTCGAACTTGGCTGCCAGGGCACTGGCGACCTCTGCCGCCTTGAGCGCGTGGTCCGAGCCATCGACGGCGCAGACGATGTTGTTGAACATGGACTTCTCTCCCCGCGGTGCTTTGACGCACGTCTTGTGTCGAGAGGATAGCGCCGGACCGGGCGCAGGACTATCGCCGTCGCGCCGCCCAGGTCGAAGCCGGCGACGCGGTCAATAGCCGCGCGACATCTCCACCACGTGCTCCAGCGGCTGGCCCGCCTCGAAGCGGCGGATTTGCTCGACCACGGCCGCCGCTGCGCTGTCGGGAATGGTCATGCTGGCGATGTGCGGCGTGACCACGACCCGAGGATGGTCCCAAAATCGGCTGTTGGCCGGCAGCGGCTCCTCGGGAAAGACGTCCAGGGTGGCGCCCCCGACCTGGCCGCCATCGAGGGCGGCCAGCAGGTCGGCCTCGACGATCAGGTCGCCGCGGCCGGCGTTGACGATCGCGGCCCCGCGCGGCAGGGCGGCCAGGGTCCCGGCGTTCAGCAGGCCACGGGTTTCGGCGGTCGAGGGCAGCAGGCAGACCAGGATGTCGCTCCGTCCGAGAAAGGCGGCCAGGCCCTCGGCGCCGGCGAAGCTGGTGACGCCCGGCACCGACTTGGGGCTGCGGCTCCAGCCCGCGACCGGGAAGCCGAAGTCCAGCAGGCGCCGGGCCGCGTCCTGGCCCAGGACCCCCAGGCCCATGATCCCGATCCGGCGCTCCTGAGGGCCGATCTGCGAGATCTCCTGCCAATGCTTGGCCCGTTGCTGGGCCAGATAGTCGAGCATGAAGCGGTGGTGATAGAGCACGCTCATGACCACGAACTCGGTCATCCCGGCGGTCAGGCCGGGCTCGACCATGCGCACGACCGGCACCGCCGGCGGCAGCTCGGGGTCGCTGGCCAGGTGGTCGATTCCGGCGCCGATCGAGAAGATTACCTTGAGGTTCGGCAGGCCGGCGAGCAGGCCCGACGGCGGCTCCCAGACCAGGGCATAGTCGATCCCGGCGGGATCGCCGAGCTCCGGCCAGGACCTGAGGTCCAGATCCGGGGCGTGGCGCGCCAGCGCCCGCTCCCAGCTGCCGCCGCGATCGATATCGCCCTTGAAGAGTAGCGCCATGTCCCGGGTGCCCCTGCGGTCAGTCGATTCCCTGCAGTCGAGAGCTACAGGCAATTGCCCGGGCGTTCAACCGCGCTGGCCAGCGATCCTACGCGGCTGCGATCGCGACTCACGGTGGACAGTCGGACTGGCCCTTCATCGCCGCGACGAAGGATTCGTAGCTGCTTTCGCCCGGCGGCAGCCGGAGGGTGGCCTCCATGGAGTCCCGGTGCTGGCGGTAGACCTCCAGGCTCCGGTCGAAAGCGGCGCAGGCTTCCTTCGTCTGCTTCTGGAAGTGGTGGCCGAAGCCGATCTGGAGCTCGGCGTTGATCATCCAGGCGTAGGCGGCCTCCTCCTCGTAGAGCGTCGTCGCCCGCTCCAGGTAGGCGATCGACTGCGTCAGCCGGTTGTCGTAGGTGATCCCGGGATCGAGGAAGCCTTCCTTGGTGTAGAGCTCAGCCGCGCGCTTGACCGCGTCGGAGCGCAGGAAGAGCGCATAGCTCCGGTAGGCGTGGCCCAGGCCGAGCCGGTCGCCACTGGCTTGATAGTCCTGGATCGCCTCACGGATCAGGCGTTCGGCCGGGCGCGGGCTGTTGCGCTCTTCGTAGTACCAGCCGGCCAGCAGCAGTTTCTCGGCCGGGTTCTCGACCTTGGTCGCGATCTCCTCATCGGGTTGCGTTTCGCAAGCCGCGAGAAGCGGTGCCAGGACCAGGAACAGGCAAAGGCGGAGCCAACGCAAGGGCGACCGCACCTCTACATCGATACGACGCCGGTCTCGACCGCTTCCAGTTCGAAGGCGGCCTTCATGAGCGCCTGAGTGTAAGAGTGATCGGGGTTCTCGAAGATCTTCTGCGCCGGTCCGTGCTCCATGACCTGGCCGTTGCGCAGCACGATGACCTCGTCGGCCAGGGCGCGGACCACCTTCAAGTCGTGACTGATGAACATGTAGGCCAGCTTGTGCCGTTCCTGCAAATCGCGCAAGAGGTCGACGATCTGGGCCTGGACCGACATGTCGAGGGCCGAGGTCGGCTCATCGAGGACGACGAAGCGCGGCTTGAGGACCATGGCCCGGGCGATGGCGATGCGCTGACGCTGGCCGCCGGAGAACTCGTGCGGATAGCGGTGGCGCGAGGCCGGATCCAGGCCGACCTCCTGCAGTGCCGCGATGATCAGCTCCTCGCGTTCCGCCGCGCTGCCGCCCAGCTCGTGGACCTTGAGGCCTTCCTCGACGATCTGGCCGACCGAGAGGCGCGGGCTCAGGGAGCCGAAGGGGTCCTGGAAGACGATCTGCATCTCGCGCCGCAACGGTTGCAGGGCGCTGCTGCCCAGGCCCTGGATGGTCTCGCCCTTGAAGGCGATCCCGCCCTTCGACGACAGCAGGCGCAGCAGGGCCAGGCCGAGGGTGGTCTTGCCGGATCCGCTCTCGCCGACCACGCCGATCGTGTGGCCCTCGCGCACCGTCAGGGTCACCCCGTCGACCGCGCGGACGTGATCGACCGTCCGTTTCAGGACGCCCTTCTTGATCGGGAAGTGGACCTTGACGTCCTCGCCGCGCATCACGACCGGCGCGTTGGCCGGCGCCGTGATCGGCGCGCCCTTGGGCTCGGCGGCCAGGAGCTTCTGGGTGTAGGGGTGCTGGGGCCGCTCGAAGATGTCCCAGGTCGTGCCGGTCTCGACGATCTCGCCGTTGGTCATGACGCAGACCCGGTCGGCCATCTTGCGGACGATCGCCAGGTCGTGGGTGATCAGCAGCATGGCCATGCCGAACTTCTGCTGCAGCTCCTTGAGCAGCTTCAGGATCTGAGCCTGGATGGTCACGTCTAACGCCGTGGTCGGCTCGTCGGCGATCAGCAGGTCGGGCTCGTTGGCCAGGGCCATGGCGATCATCACCCGCTGGCGCTGGCCGCCGGAGAGCTCGTGCGGATAGGCGCCCAGGCGCTTTTCCGGGTCCTGCAGGCCGACCAGGCGCAGCAGCTCCAGCACCCGGCCGCGGCACTGCTGGGGGTTCAGGCCCTTGTGCAGGATCAGGGTCTCGGCGATCTGCTTCTCGACCTTGTGCAGCGGGTTGAGCGAGGTCATCGGCTCCTGGAAGATCATCGAGATCTGATCGCCGCGGACCTGACGCAGCTTGCGTGCCGGGGCGCCCATCAGCTGCTGGCCTTTGAACTCGACCGATGAGCCCAGGGTGTGGGTGGCGGCCGGGTAGGGCAGCAACTGCAGGATCGACAGCGCCGAGACCGACTTGCCGGAGCCGCTCTCGCCGACCAGGGCCAGGGTCTTGCCCTTCTCGATGTCGAAGGACACGCCCCTGACCGCCGCGGTCTTGCCGTGGTGCGAGCGGAAATGGACGCCTAGGCTGCTGACTCTGAGGAGCGGTCCGCCGGTCATGCCTTCGTCGGGCATCAGTCGGCTCCCTGTGGCGCGCGTTCAGGGGTGGTGCTTGGCCGCGTATCGGGTGTTTCCTCCCGCGGCGGCGGGGCGGCGAAGAGCTTGCGCGGATCGAAGGCGTCGCGCACCGCCTCGCCGATGAAGATCAGCAGGGTCAGCATGGTCCCGATGACGAAGAAACCGGTTAGCCCGAGCCAGGGCGCCTGCAGGTTCGCCTTGCCCTGGGCCAGAAGGTCGCCCAGCGAGGCGGAGCCCGGCGGCAGGCCGATGCCCAGGAAGTCCAGGGAAGTCAGGATGGTGACCGAGCCGGCGAGGGTGAAGGGCATGAAGGTCATGGTCGCGACCATGGCGTTTGGCAGCACGTGTCGGAAGATGATCACCTGATCGGAAACACCCAGGGCTCGTGCGGCGCGCACGTAATCGAAGTTCCGGGTCTTCAGGAACTCGGCCCGCACCACGCCAACGAATCCGATCCAGGAGAACAGGAGCAAGACTCCGAGCAGCCACCAGAAGTTGGGCTCGATGACAGAGGCAAGGATGATCAGGATGTAGAGCTGCGGCATTGAAACCCAGATCTCGATGAAGCGCTGGAAGATCAGGTCGGTCCAGCCGCCGTAGTAGCCCTGGATCGCGCCGGCGGTGATTCCGATAATTGCCGAGATAACCGTTAGAATGAAGCCAAAGAGGACTGAAATCCGGAATCCATAGATCACCCGGGCTACAACGTCCCGGGCCTGGTCATCGGTGCCCAGCCAGTGCTGCGCATCCGGTGGCGTCGGCGCGGCATCGGGCAGGTCCCAGGCCACCGTCACTTGGTCGTAGCGG
Organism: Kiloniellales bacterium; assembly: GCA_030067055.1. The sequence continues at coordinate 20,419 of JASJAL010000061.1, forward strand.
ATCAGCGGCCAGAGCATCCAACCGTTTGCTTCGATCTTGGCTGCGACGGCCGGGTCCGTGTAGTCGGCCTCCGTCGGCAGGTCACCGCCGAACTCGGTCTCGGGATAGAAGAAGAGGATTGGTGAATAGAGTTCACCTTCATAGGAAACGAGGAAGGGCTGGTCGTTGGCGATCAGCTCGGCGAAGAGCGACAGGCCAAAAAGCACGAGGAAGATCCAGAAAGACCAGTAGCCACGCTTGTTGGCCCGGAAGTTGGCCAGGCGGCGCTGGTTAATCGGCGTGAGGTTCCTACCGAAGAGACGCTCGGCCATGGCCTCAGGTCTCCCGCGTCTCGAAATCGATCCGCGGATCGATCAAGGTGTAAGTCAAGTCGGTGATTAGCCCCATCAAGAGGCCGAAGAGGGTGAAGAAGAACAGTGTTCCCAGGACGATGGGATAGTCGCGGTTGAAAACCGCCTCGAACCCAAGCCGGCCCAGACCGTCGAGGGAGAAGATGACCTCGATCAGGACCGATCCGGTGAAGAGCATGCCGGCCAAGGCCGCGGGAAAGCCGGCGATGACAATCAGCATCGCATTGCGAAACACATGGCCGTAGAGGACGCGGCGTTCGGGCAGTCCCTTGGCGCGCGCCGTGACCACGTATTGCTGGTTGATCTGGTCCAGGAAGGAGTTCTTGGTCAGCATGGTCAGCCCGGCGAAGCCGCCGATTGAAAAGGCAAGAATCGGAAGGCTGAGGTGCCAGAGATAGTCCAGGACCTTTTCGAAGCCGGAAAGCTGGTCCCAGTTCTCCGAGGTCAGATTGGCTAGGGGGAACCAGTCCAGGTAGACGCCGCCAGCAAAGACCACCAGCAGGAAGACCGCGAAAAGGAAGCCGGGAATGGCGGTGCCAATCACCACCATGGCCGAGGTCCAGAGGTCGAACTCGGTCCCGTCCCTGACTGCTTTCGCTACCCCGAGGGGGATCGAGATCAAATAGGTCAGCAGGGTCGCCCAGAGGCCGAGTGAGATAGAGACCGGCATCTTGTCGATGATCAGGTCCACGACCGGTCGGTCCCGAAAGAATGACTCGCCGAAATCGAAGACCACGTAGTTGGTCAGCATGATCCAGAAGCGCTGGTACCAGGGCTTGTCGAGTCCGAACTGCTTCTCGAGCTCGGCGATGAAGGCCGGATCCAGGCCCTGGGCACCCCGGTAGTCGCCGCGCGGGGCCTCGCCCGTGATCCCCTGGGCGGACTGGCTCTGTGTGCCGAGTTCGGAGCTTCCGGTCCGGGTCACCCGCTCGGTGATCAGCTCGCCCTCGCCGGTCAACTCGGCGATGATCTGCTCGACCGGGCCGCCGGGCAGAAACTGTAGGACCACGAAGTTCACCAGCATGATCACGAACAGTGTCGGGATCAGCAGGGCAAGTCGGCGGATGATATAGGCTGTCATGATTCGATCACAGCGACCCGCTCCTCGCGACGCAGGCCGCTGATCCGTAACGCGAACCACACCGCAACGACCAAGATCGCAAAGAACCCGACGCCGAAGAGGCGACGGGTGTCGAAGGCAGCCTCCGAATCAGTCGGCCCGGCGGCGGTGTTCTGCATGCCAGGTTTGGCCGTCGCCAAGGCGGTGGCTTTCTTATCATCATACCACCAGTAGCTCGTCGACGTGCCATTGATTGGCGACTTGTCTGGGTAGGAGAACTTGTCCCAGTAGAGAATACGGCTGGCCGATAGATGCCAAGCCGGAATCACGTAGTGGCCCCAGAGGAGGACCCGGTCTAGGGCCCGAGTTCGGAACACTAATTCTTCGCGGGTTGGGGCTTGAATGATCAGCTCGATCAATTCGTCGATCACGGGATCCTTGATGCCAACGGTATTGCGCGAGGCCGCCTGATCTGCAGCCTGGGAGGACCAGTAGTTGCGCTGCTCATTGCCCGGAGAATTGGACTGGCCCCAGCCGCCGGAGATCATGTCGTAATCTCGCGAACGAAAGCGATTGATATACTGAGAGCTGTCGACCAGCCGGACCCTCATGTCGATTCCAAGCCGTTTCAGGTTTCGCTTGAAGGGTAAGACAATTCGCTGGAAATCGGGGCTCACCAAGAGGAATTCGAAGGTAAATGGTCTGCCGGTTTCGACGTTGCGAAGTATTCCTTCGCTGTCGACCGCCCAGCCGGCCTCTTCGAGGAGCTGCGAAGCCTTGATGAGATTGTCGCGCGGCCAGCCTTTGCCATCGGTCTGCGGCACGGTGAATTCCTGTGTGAAGACTTCTTCAGGAATTCGTCCGCGGAAGCCCTCCAAAATCTCCAACTCTCGCCCGCTTGGCAGCCCGCTGGAGGCAAGCTCGGAATTCTCGAAGTAGCTGTCGTTTCGGGTGTACTGCCCGAAGAACAGCTTTGGGTTGCTCCATTCGAAATCGAAAGCGTAGGTCAGGGCCTGACGGACCCGCTCGTCCTTGAAAATATCGCGCCGCAAGTTGAAGACGAAGGCCTGCATGCCGGCGGGTCGCTGGTGCTCAAAGGATTTCTTCACTAGCTCACCGTCTCGGACCACAGGGATGTCATAGTCAGTGGCCCAAGCCTTGGCTTGATTCTCCACCCGCAAATCGATTTGGCCGGCTTTGACGGCCTGACGGATCGCGGTCACGTCCAAGAAGAAGGTGGTACGGATGCGGTCAAAGTTGTACTGGCCCTTTCTGACAGGCAGGTCTTTGGCCCAGTAATCTTCTACTCTTTCTGTTACGACGTACCGCCCGGGTTCCCAGTCGACGATCTTGTAGGGCCCGCTGGTCAGCGGCGGCTCCAATGTCGTGGCAGAAAAGTCTCGGTCTTCCCAGTAATGCTTCGGGAGAATCGGCATCTGACCAGCGATCAGCGGCAGCTCTCGATTGTCCCCCTCGCCGAACACGAACTTGACTGAGCGCGGTCCGACCTTCTCGGCACGTTCGATCGCGCCGTAGTAGAAGCGATAAAAGGGTTGACCCTTTTCCTTGATGGTATCGAGCGAAAAGATCACGTCTTCCGGCGTGATCGGCTGGCCGTCGTGCCAGCGCGCTTCCGGGCGCAGATGGAACGTGACCCACGAGCGGTCTTCCGGCCATTCCAGCGTCTCGCAGATCAGGCAGTACTCGGTAAAGGGTTCGTCGTCGCCATTGACGAGCAGTGTATCCCCGCCTGGCCTGAAGGCTTCGCCCTTCGGAATCCAAGGATTGAAGGAGTCAAAGGAGCCCTGATCGGCTAAGCGTAACGTCCCGCCCTTGGGCGCGTCCGGGTTGACGTAGTCGAAGTGGGTGAAGTCCGGCCCGTACTTCGGCTCGCCGTGCATGGCGATGGCGTGGGCACGGTGGATCTTCTGGCCGGTCTCGGCCTCGCCCGCGGCGCCTTCGCCTTCTGCGCGGACGGGCGCCGCGCTCAGGGCGAGCAGCAGGGTCAGGCCGGCGCCGCTCAGGCCGAAAAGCGCTCTTCGTGGTGGCTCGGTCTTGCGCACGACTTCGCAGTTAGGGTGTTTTTTCGGATGAAGCAAGGCTCCAGCCATTGAGTTTACGAAAAGTTAATCGGCCGCGAGTCGGGCCAGGGCGGCCTCGTGCAGGCCTGGATCGCCGGCGGCGAGGACCTGGTCGCCTGAGCCGAGGGTGAGCGGCCGGCCCTGCCAGTCGGTGATCCTGCCGCCGGCGCCCTCGATGATCGGTACCTCGGCCAGGTAGTCGTAGACCCCCAGGCCCGCCTCGGCTACGAGGTCCAGACGCCCGCTGGCCAGCAGGCCATAGGACAGGCATTCGCCGCCGTAGACCGGGAACTTCACCGCCGCGCGCAGGCGCCGGTAGGCCGCAGCGGCCGGCCCCTCGAACATCTCCGGCGAGGTCGCGCCCAGGATCGCCGCGCCCAGCTCGGCGCAGGGCCGGGTCCGGACCTCGCCCAGGTCGTCGCCCTGGCGCAGCAAGGACGGGCGCCCGGCGGCGCCGATCCAGCGCTGGTCCAGCATCGGCAGGTCGATCACGCCGAGGATCGGCCGACCCTGCCGGGTCAAGGATATCAGGGTGCCGAACCAGGGCTGGCCGGTGATGAAGCGCTTGGTGCCGTCGATCGGATCGAGGACCCAGACGTACTCCGCGTCGCCGCGCTCCAGGCCGTGCTCCTCGCCGAGGATGCCGTGGTCGGGATGGGCCTCGGCGATGCCGGCCCGCAGCAAGGTTTCGGCCTCGCGGTCGGCTGCGGTTACCGGCGAGGCGTCTGCCTTGTCCTCGACCGGCGGCGGCTCGGCGAACCAGCGCCGGGTCACCGCCCGGCTGGCGTCCGCGAGCTTCTCGGCCAGGGCGAGATAGTCGTCCAGGCGGTCTTCGGCGCCGCCCTCGGGCATGGCCGGGGCGCCTATTCCGGCAGGGCCGGCGGGCTGTCGTGCTGTTGGCGCAGGTAGGCCAGCAGGGCCGCGATATCCTTCTCCTTGCGAATGCCGGCGAAGGCCATCTTGGTCCCGGGCGCCCAGACCTTGGGCTTGGCCAGGAAGGCGGCCATGTTGTCGTAGTTCCAGGTCTCGCCGGCCTTTTCCTTGAAGGCCGAGGAATAGCTGTAGCCCTCGGCGCCGGCGATCTCGCGGCCGAGCACGCCGTAGAGCGCCGGACCGACCCGGTTCTTTCCGCCGCTGTCGAAGGTGTGGCAGGCCTTGCACTTGCGCGAGACCTTCTGGCCGGCGGCCGGATCGGCGGCGGCGATCATCGGGCCCAGGCCGGACCCGTCGCCGGTCGCGGGCGCCGCCGCTTCCTGAGTCTCGGTCGCGGCCTCTCCGGCCGTGGCTTCGGCGACCTCCGTCGCGGCCTCGGCACCGTCCGATTCCGCCTCTGCTGCGACCTCTTCGGCCGCTTCGGTTTCCATCTCGGCGGCCGGTTCTTCCTCAGCCGCCTCGGGTTCCGGCAGCGGCTGCGGGTCGTTGCTGAGGCTGCGCAGGTAGGCGATCAATTCGGCCCGGTCGTCGACCTTCTTGAGGCCGGCATAGGCCATCTTTGTCCCCGGCGCCCAGTCCTTGGGCTTGGCCAGGAAGGCATCCAGGTTCTCGTAGCTCCAGGTCTCGTCCGACTTGCTGGTCAGCGCTTCCGAATAGCCGTAGCCCTCGGCTCCGGCGACCGCTCGACCGACGATGTTCCAGAGATTGGGGCCGACCTTGTTGGCGCCGCCCTCGTCGAAGCTGTGACAGGCCGTGCATTTCTTGGTGACCTTCTCACCGTCCGCGGGGTCGGCCGAGGCCAGCAGCACCATGACCGACTCTTCTGCGGCTTCGCCTGCATCGGCGTCGGCGAGCGCGTCGCCCTCGCCGGGCATCGCGATGACGTAGGCCCGTTCTTCCGGTGCCTCAGGCACGTGCACGACGAAGCTGGCGACCAAGCCACTCGTCATTGCGATGACGCCGGCGGCCAGGATGGCGGCGGCGATCTTGTTCAGTTCGAGGGAGTCCATGCCCGTCCCCTGGAATGCACTGGTTTCTTGGCTTTCGGCGGCGTGACAATACCGGCGGACCGGGCCCCGTTCAATACTGCGTGCCGCAGGTGAAAGCGCTTTTCCCGGCAGCCCGGCGGCCCTATTCTCCGGCGCAGCAAGGACAAGACGGCCCCGCCTTTCGCATGACTCCCATCGTCGTCATCCCGGCGCGCCTGGCCTCCACGCGCCTGCCAGACAAGCCGCTGGCCGAGATTCACGGCCGGCCGATGATCGTGCAGGTCTGGCTGCGCGCCATGGAGGCCGACGTCGGTCCCGTGCTCGTCGCCTGCGCCGAGCAGGCGATCGCGGATGCCGTTGAGGCCGAAGGCGGCCGCGCGGTGCTGACCCTACCGGATCATCCCTCTGGCTCCGACCGGATCTGGGAGGCGGTCCAGCGGGTCGACCCGGAAGGTCGGCACGACGTGATCGTCAACCTGCAGGGCGACCTGCCGAACCTCGATCCCGGGGTTCTGCGCGCGGTCCTTTCGCCCCTGGAAGATCCCGCGGTCGATATCGCCACCGCGGCGGTCCTGATCGAGGACCCGGCCGAACGCGACGATCCCCACGTCGTGAAGGCCCTGGGCGACTTCGGCGGCGGCCGGATCGCGCGGGCGCAGGACTTCCTGCGCGAGCTGCCCGCGGACCACGACGGTCCGGCCTATCACCACGTCGGTATCTATGCCTACCGCCGCCAGGCCCTGGCGCGCTTCGTTTCTCTGCCGCCTTCGGTCCGCGAAATCGAGCGCAAGCTGGAGCAGATGCGCGCCATGGACGACGGCCTCAGGATCGACCTGGCCTTGATTGACAGCGATCCGCTCGGTGTCGATACTCCCGCCGATCTGGACCGGATCCGCGAGCTCATGGCACCTTCGGCCGGATAGCCC
>JASJAL010000424.1 GCA_030067055.1 Kiloniellales bacterium
GCTTCCGGGACCTGAACCTGCAGGATGTCCCCGACGATCGACAGAATTCTCGAGTAACGCACAAGTTCGCGCGTCATGCCGGCTGTCTCCCTGTGCCCTGAACGCCCGACTCCCGTTGACCGGGCTCCCCGTCGAGTCGTTCTTTAGTCCGGCTCCGCTGGAGGCGCTGCGTCGCCTCAACCGGAGCTGTGATATTCCGTTCCGCTTGCGGACCCGCTGATCGTCGTGCCGGCCTTGCCCTCCAGTATAGCAGGAAGATCGGCCAGCGCACCGATTGCCGCCGCCTTGCCGGTCCGCGCGGCGAACTGGCAGGCGGCCGCGACCTTCGGGCCCATCGATCCCGCCGCGAACTCGTGTTCGCCCATCGCGTCCGGCGACGCCAGCCGGATGCCGCGGGCCTCGGGCGTACCCCAGTCGAGATAGACCGCGTCGGCATCGGTCGCCATGATGAAGAGGTCGGCATCGAGGTCCCGCGCCAGCAACTCGCTTGCGAGGTCCTTGTCGATCACCGCCTCGACGCCGTGCAGCTTGCGGTTCTCGTCATAGATCGTCGGGATACCGCCACCCCCGGCGCAGATCACGATCGTCTTCTGCTCCAAGAGCCACTTGATCGGCCGGATCTCGAAGATGCGCTTGGGCAAGGGCGAGGCGACCACGCGGCGCCACTTGTCGCCGTCCGGCTTGATCGCCCAGTTTTTCTCCTCCGCGAAGCGACGCGCATCTGCCTCCTCGTAGACGGGGCCGATGAACTTGGTCGGGTTCTCGAAGGCCGGATCCGCGGGATCGACCTCGATCATGGTCAGCATGGTCGCAAAGGGCACCTCGAAAGGCAGCAGGTTGCCCATTTCCTGCTCGATCATGTAGCCGATCATGCCCTCGGTCTGGGCCCCCAGGACGTCGAGAGGATAGGCCTCGTCCGGCTTGTAGGCGGCCCCCTGGAGGGCCAGCAAGCCGACCTGGGGGCCGTTCCCGTGGGAGATGACCAGCTCGTGCTCTTTGGCGATCGGCGCCATCGCCTGGGCGGCGACCCGAACGTTCTCGCGCTGGTTTTCTGCGGTCAATGCCTGGCCGCGACGCAGCAAGGCATTGCCGCCCAGGGCGACGACGACACGCATGGCTTAGCTCCCTATCGTCGCGACGAGGACCGCCTTGATGGTGTGCATGCGGTTCTCGGCCTGCTCGAACTGGATCCCGGCCGGGGATTCGAAGACCTCGTCGGTGACCTCCATCTCGGCGATGCCGAACTTCTCGTACATGTCCTCGCCGACCTTGGTCTCGCGGTTGTGGAAGGCCGGCAGGCAGTGCATGAACTTGGTGCTCGGGACCCCGGTCGCAGCCATCAGCTCGCTGGTCACCTGATAGGGCTTGAGCAGCTTGATCCGCTCCTCCCAGACCTCGGCGGGCTCGCCCATCGAGACCCAGACGTCGGTATGAATGAAGTCGGCGCCGCTGACCGCCTCGTGGGGATCCTCGGTGATCGTCAGGCGTGCGCCGTAGGTCTCGGCGAGATCGCGGGCGGGACCGAGGAACTCGTCGCTCGGCCAATTCGCCTTCGGGCCGGCAATCCGCACGTCCATGCCAAGGATGCAGCCGACGATCATCAGGGAGTGGCCCATATTGCTTCGGGCATCGCCGACGAAGGCATAGGAGATGTCGTGCAGCGGCTTGTCGCTATGTTCGCGCATCGTCAGCACGTCGGCCAGCATCTGGGTCGGGTGGAACTCGTCGGTCAGGCCGTTGAAGACCGGGACCCCGGCGTATTGCCCCAGCTCCTCGACGATTTCCTGGCCGAAGCCGCGGTACTCGATGGCATCGTACATGCGGCCCAGGACCCGCGCCGTGTCCTTCATCGACTCCTTGTGGCCGATCTGCGAGCCGGAGGGCCCGAGGTAGGTGACGCCGGCGCCCTGATCCATGGCGGCCACCTCGAAGGCGCACATGGTTCGGGTCGAGGTCTTCTCGAAGATCAAGCAGATATTCTTACCTTTCAGACGCTGCTGCTCCGTCCCTGAGTATTTGGCGCGTTTCAGGTCCCGGGATAGGTCCAGCAGGTAACGCAGCTCGCGCTGGTTGAAGTCCAGAATCTTAAGGAAATTACGTCCCTTGAGATTGAATGCCATCGTCCTTGACCTCCGTTTTCTGGCCCATCGGCCATCGTCAGTTACGCTAAGGCTTGCATCGGATCTTCGCTATCCGAATCGGGCAATTCATGACCAATTGCCGACGTTTTTGACCAACTCCATCACCGGCTTCTCTGTCGCGCTCCCGTGCAAGCCGAAAACTCTTGCCGACGCGGCGAGAAGCGATCTCTTCTCGCCCCCTCGCCGTGTCTGCGACCATCAATCCTCAGACTGGACCTGGGCCCGGAGGGCTAGCCACGACATCTGAACCAGGCAAATCCTGTCCCAGAGCTCTGACTTCGCAACCGCGCGGAATGCGGGTTACCCTGGATCCAAGTCTGCGGTTTGATGGCCTCCCTTCTATTCTCGCCCGGCTGTCCCGACCGACCTAGTAGTTCACCGGATCGCGCAGGATCGGGCAGGTCATGCAGTGACCGCCGCCTCGGCCCCGCCCCAGCTCGTTGCCGGCGATGGTGACCACCTCGATACCGGCCTTGCGGAGCAGGGTGTTGGTGTAAGTGTTGCGCTCGTAGGCAACCACCACACCCGGCTCCAGGGCGACCACGTTGTTGCCGTCGTCCCACTGCTCCCGCTCGGCCTCGTAGGCATCGCCGCCGGTGTGGACGCAGTTGAACTTCTTGAGGCCAACCGCCTCCGCGACCACCGTCGGGAAGGGCTTTTTCTCCTCAACGACCGAGATCTCGCCATCCTTGTCACCGGGCCGGATCGAGAAGGGCCGGATCTGATCGACGACCTCTGGGAACATGTTGACGACCTCTTCGCTGCAGAGCGTGAACACCGTATCCAGATGCATGGCGGCCCGTTCCTTGGGCATGCCCGCGGCGATGACGTGCTCGGCTCCGCCCTTGGCGAACAGGGCTCGCGCGACCTGGCCGACCGCTTGCGGCGTGGTGCGTTCGCCCATGCCGATCAACACGACGCCCTTGCCGACCGGCATGACGTCGCCGCCCTCGACCCGGGCCATGCCGTGGTCGTTCTCCACGTCGTCGCCCCACCAGAACTGGAAGTCGGCGTCCTTGAACATCGGGTGGAACTTGTAGATGGCCGCCGTGTTGAGCGTCTCCGCACGACGCGCCGGCCAGAACATCGGGTGAAGCGTGACCCCGCCGTAGATCCAGGCCGAGGGATCCCGCGTGAAGAGCTGGTTCGGCAACGGTGCGATGACGAAGTCCTGGGGCTCGAGCATGGCGGCGAGCATACCCTTGGGCTCGAAGGGCAGCTCCGCGCGGTTGACGCCGCCGATCAAGTGGACCGAGAGGTCGTAGGCATCGGTCTCCATCGCGAAGCTATAGAGCTCCCTGGCCATGCCGACACCGACCGTGTTCTCGGGCATCCTGAGGTTCAGGAGCCATTCCCGCGCCGCCGGGTCCTTCATCGTCTCTTCGAGCAGTTCCCGGAAGAGATAGACCTCGATGCCGCGATGCCGCATCTCGTCACAGAAGGCCAGGTGCTCCTGGCGCGCCTGCTTGACCCAGAGCACGTCGTCGAAGAGCAAATCGTGGCAGTTGCTCGGCGTGAGGCGGGCGATCGCCAGGCCGGGACGATGAACGATCACCTTCCTGAGTTTGCCAACTTCTGAATGGACTCCCAAAGTCGTCATGTCGCTTCTCCTTGAATGACGTCGTTACTCGAGTTCGAGGCGCGCAGGCGCCATTTCAGCCAGACGAAGACCGGGACGCCGGCCATCAGCAGCAGGAAACCGTAGAAGACGACCTCCTGGCCGGCGCCGTAGATCGCCCAGGCGGTGTAGAGGAAACCGGCCACCGCGAGCCCGACCACGGGTGCCAGACGCCCCTTGCCTACAATCGTCCGCCCCTTGGTGATGTAGATCATGAGCTCGGCCAGGGCGCAGAAGAGGTAGGGCACCAGGGTCGCCAAGGTCGCCAGCAAGATGATGAAGACGAACTGGTCGACCAGGCCCTTTGTGAAGTTCATCGCGATCAGGATGCTGGCCAGCACGTTGGAAACGACCAAGGCAAAGACCGGTGTTCCGGCCCTGGACAGCCGCCCGAAGCGTGGCGGAAAGAGATTGTCGCGCGCCGCGCCCAGCGGCACCTGGCCGGTCAGAAGGGTGAAACCGTTCAGCGTTCCGAAGGTCGAGATGCAGGCCGCAATAGCGATGAAGGTGCCGCCCAGCGCCCCCCACATGACCGTCGCCACATCGGCGAGCGGCGCCGACGAGGTCTTGAGATCGGCCGTCGGAACGACACCCAAGGCGACCACCGTCACGAGGACGTAGACGATGGCCGCGACGCTGGTCCCGATGATGGTCGCCCGCGGGATGGTGCGTTCCGGCTCGTCGACGTCGCCGGCCGGGACGGTCGCGGACTCAAGGCCGATGAAGGCCCACAGCGTCAAGGCCGCGCAGGCGGCGATCGCGCCGGCGTTGCTCTCTTCGCTGACGTTGATCGGGGTGAAATAGACCGGATTGACGTAGGCGAGGCCAGCCACGGCTATCAGGATCAGCGGCAGCAGCTTCAGGATCGTCGTGACCAGTTGCACCAGGCCGGCCTCGCCGACGCCGCGCGCGTTGACCCAGGTGAGCAGCCAGATCGCGGCAAGGGCCGCGGCCAGTCCGGCAAGCGGCGTCTCGCCGATCGCCGGGATCAGGAACCCGAGGTAACCCGCGAAGGCGACCGCCACGGCGGCATTGCCAGCCCAAAGCGCGATCCAGTAGCCCCAGGCGATGAGGAAGCCGGCGAAGTCTCCGAATCCCTCGCGGGAATAGGCGTAGGGGCCCCCGGTCTTGGGCACCAGTCGCGCAAGCCGACCAAATATCAGGGCCAGCAGGATGGCGCCGGTCGAGGTGGCCAGCCAGCCGGCAACGGAGATCGGACCATAGGCCGCCAAGGCCGCCGGAAGCAGGAAGATGCCCGAGCCGATCATGTTCCCGACCACCAGAGCCGTGCACATCCAGAGACCGAGTCTTCTCGCCTTCACGGTCTCTCCGTGCTCTAGATCCAGTGTGGTGCCCACCTGAAGGTCTTCCCGCAGCATTTCCGCCCAGCCCTATTGCAAGAGCGTGCCCAGGCTGAGCGCGACCACGATGATCACGGTCAGGACCACGAGCAGCGGAAACATGAAACGCAGCCAGCGCTCGTAGGGGACGCGCCCGAGTGCCAGGCCGCCCATCACCACCGCAAAGGTCGGGTTGATCAGGTTCACCAGGCCGCTCGCCGACTGATAGGCGGTCACCACGAGGTCGCGCTGCACGTCCGCAAAATCGGCCAGTGGTGCCATGATCGGCATGGTGAGCACGGCCAGACCCGAGGACGAAGGCACGAAGAAGGAAAGCAGGGCCTGAAGCCCGAACATGGTGTTGATGAACCCGATTGCGGGCAACCCGCTGACCGCGCCCTCGGCCCAGAACAATATGGTGTCGGTCATCTTGCCGGCATCCATCACGACCACGATGCCGCGCGCGATGCCGATAACCAGGGCCACACCCAGAAGGTCGCGGGCGCCGTCGACGAAGGTGTTGGTGAAGTCCTCCTCGCTCATACGCCCGATGATCCCGACCAGGATTGACGCGACGATGAAGAGGCCGGACATTTCGGCCATCCACCAGCCGCCGGCGGAAACGCCCCAGATCATCACCCCGAAGCTGCCGGCGAAGATCACGAGGATAATCTTGCGCGTGGCCGTCAGCGCCATGTCATCCGCCTCGTCGCGCCCCTTGAGGAAATGCGCCTCGTTCTCGGCGCGCCGGTCCGCAACAATGGAGCGCTCCGGATCCTTGCGGACCCCCTCCGCATAGCGCATCACGTAGATCACACAGGCCAGCCAGCAGAGGATCAGAATGACGAAGCGCAGGACGATCCCATCGGTAAAAGGCACGTCGGCCGCGTTAGCAGCGATGACGGTCGCAAAGGGGTTGATGGTCGACCCAAGGGTGCCGACGCCGGCCCCCAGCATAATGATGGCGACGCCGGTGACCGCGTCGTAGCGCGCCGCGATCATGACCGGAATGATCAGGGTGTAGAAGGCCAGCGATTCCTCGGCCATGCCGTAGATCGTGCCGCCGGCCGCGAAGAGCGCCATGAGGATCGGGATCATCCACTTCTCCCGGCCCTCCAAGCTGCGCATGGCGCCGCCGATGCCGGCGTCGATCGCGCCGGTCTTGGTCACGATGCCCAGGAAGCCGCCGATGATCAGCACGAAGAGCGCGACATCGATCGCCGCTGCCTCATAGCTGCCGGGATCGTAGAATCCGGCGATGGGCGCGAGCACCACGTCGACAAAGCCTTGGGGATTTGGGTCGACCACCTTGTAAGTGCCGGGGACCGGCACCTCCTTGCCCAGCGCCTCGTTCATTTCGCGGTCATATTCGCCCGCGGGAACGAACCAAGTGGCGATGGCGACCACGATGATCAGGCCGAACAAAATCGTGTATGCGCTCGGGAACTTCATGGTGTCACACTTCCCCTGCGTTTTCCTTCGGAAACCTGCCTCAGCCTGCCGTTATCGGCCCGCCGGACATGACTGCGGATCGATGCGGGCAAGCGCTGAAGTGAAACGCGCCTTTCCACGGCCTCACTCCGGCAGAGCATTCATCTGATAGAGAGCCAGGACCGCCGGACCCGGCAGCCCGAAGTAGCGGGTGAAAACCGGAATGATCGCACGCGTCCGAAACATCCGGCTGAGGCTGCGGTCGACCAGCAGGCGAAAGTCCTCGTCGCCCTTGGCCAAGGCCAAGCCGTAGGGCTCGTGGCTGAACAGCCTTTCGCCGACCACGAGTTCGTTCACCTGATCGCTGGCCAGGGCCAGGCCCAGAAGGATCGCCCGGTCCGCGAAATAGGCATCGAGCTTGCCGTCGAGGACCCGGCTCAGGCCCTCGTCGTGACTGTCTACGGTTACCAGTTCCGCGTTCGAGGCCAGGGTCTTGATGCTCTTCTGCAACCAGGTCTCGGCGGTGGTGTTCGAGCGCACACCGAACTTCCGGTCGGCGAACGCTTGCACCAGGGCGAGCCGCGTCGGCAGCGTCGGTTTGCGCCTGGCGAGGCTCTCCTGCAGAAAGGCCGGCGCATCCGCCCGGATCAACGGGCTGATCCCGGTCTGGAAGGTCGGGATCGAGAAGGACACCATCTCTCGACGCGCCAGCGTGACCGTGCTCGCCCCGCAGAGGAGGTCGATCTTCCCCTCCGCCACGGCCCGAAAGCGCTCTTCGGTCGATACCGGTAGGTAGTCGACCGAGAGCTCGGCCAGCTTGAGCTGGACCGCCAGGTCGGCGGCAATCTCCCGGCAGAGATCGATCGCAAAGCCGCTCGGCTCGCCGGTCTCGCCCTTGAAGGAGAAGGGCCGCGCGTCCTCCCGGTAGCCGATCTTGAAGACGCCTGTCGCGGAGATCCGCTCCAGGGTCTGGGCGAAGGCGGGAGATGCCGCCTGCAGCAAGCCTGCCACGATGGC
>JASJAL010000425.1 GCA_030067055.1 Kiloniellales bacterium
GTAGATGCCGGCGACCTGGCTGCCCTCTGCCATCAGGCAGGGATAGGCGCCGAGCCGCATGGTGCCGCCCAGGTCGCTCGCGGAGTCGCGGCGCTCGACGACGTTCTCTCGGGTCCATTCGGTCATCAGGCCGACCACCGGATGCTCGCAGCCGCCGAACTCGGTCGATCCTGCCCCCTCCAGGCTGGCCAGGTTCCGGGCCGCCTCGATGACCGCCATCTGCATGCCGAAGCAGATGCCGAAATAGGGCACGCTCCTGGTCCGTGCGAAGCTGGCGGCAGCGACCTTGCCCTCGGAACCGCGCTCGCCGAAGCCCCCGGGCACCAGGATGCCGTGGACGCCCTCCAGTCGGTCGACCGCGCCCTCGGATTCGAAGATCTCCGAGTCGAGCCAGTTCACCTTGACCCGGACGTTGTTGGCGATGCCGCCGTGGGTCAGGGCCTCGGCTAGGGATTTGTAGGAGTCGATCAGGCTCGTGTACTTGCCAACCACGCCGATCGTGACCTCGCCGTCGGGCTGGCGGATCCGCTCGACGACGCGGTCCCAGACCTCCAGGTCCGGATCGCCGCCGCCCAGAGAGAAATGCCGGCAGACCTCGCGGTCCAGGCCTTCCTCGTGATAGCTGCGCGGCACCGCGTAGATGGTATCGACGTCCAGGGCCTGGATCACCGCTTCGCTGCGGATGTTGCAGAACAGGGCGATCTTGCGGCGGGCATCCTCGCCGATTTCGTGCTCGGTCCGGCAGACGATCATGTCCGGCTGGATACCGACGCTCTGCAGCTCCTTGACCGAGTGCTGGGTCGGCTTGGATTTCAGCTCGCCAGCCGAGGAGATGTACGGCAGCAGGGTCAGGTGGATGAACATGCTGCGCTCTCGGCCGAGTTCGTTGCCGAGCTGGCGGATCGCCTCGAGGAACGGCAGGCCCTCGATATCGCCGACCGTGCCGCCGATCTCGCAGACCACGAAGTCCTCGTCGGTGAGGCCGGCCCGGACGAAGTCCTTGATCGCATCGGTGACGTGGGGAATCACCTGGACCGTCGCGCCCAGGTACTCGCCGCGCCGTTCCTTGGCCAGGACCTGCGAGTAGATCTGCCCGGTGGTCACGTTGTCGCCGCGCCGGGAGGGCACGCCGGTGAAGCGCTCGTAGTGCCCCAGGTCGAGGTCGGTCTCGGCCCCGTCGTCGGTGACGTAGACCTCGCCATGCTGATAGGGGCTCATGGTCCCCGGATCGACGTTGAGATAAGGATCGAGCTTACGCAGCCGGACCTTAAAGCCGCGCGCCTGCAGGAGCGCGCCGAGGGCTGCCGAGCAAAGACCTTTGCCGAGGGAGGAGACCACGCCGCCGGTGATGAAGATGAACCGCGCCATGGACCGGCACTATCGGTCCAACGACCGGCCGGAGCAAGCCTTGGGAAGGTACCGCACCGCAATTGCCACACAGGCCGCGGAATCCCTGAATGTCCCGACCGGGCTGCATTCGGTCCAAGGGCGTCAAACCCGGCGCAAAGACCTTCTCGCCGGCCACGCTGCCAGCGCAAGGACGCAAGGATGTTTCGATTCGGTGGGCCGATGTCCTAGGGTTTCGGCGACCCGATCACTGAACGGGGACCGAAGGCTCTCTAGGCTCGGGCGGTGCGCTTTCCTCGGTCTCTGCTGGCGCAACTTCGCCCTGGGGCGGCGCATCGAGGATCGAGCCCGCCTCCCTGTCGCCGCCGGCCATGAGGGTCAAGGTCAGGCTGGTGACCATGAAACAGGCCGCCAGGATCGCCGTGGTCCGGGTCAGGAGATTGGCAGTACCGCGGCCGGTCAGGAAACCGCCCATGCCGCCGCCCCCGCCGCCGCCGCCGCCTATTCCAAGGCCACCACCTTCGCTCTTTTGGAGCAGGACGGTGGCGATCAGGGCGATCGCAAGCAGGAGATGGATGACGAGGAGGACGGTGGTCATCGATTTGGTCTCGTAGCTCTTGTCCGGGGACGCTGGCACCGGCCGGGCCGGGGAACACGTGGCCCCGGGCCCGGGTCGGTCGCGGCAGCTTTTTACCGGCTCCGAAGGGTCCTGACCAGCCCGGATTTCCACCCCATATCGGGACTTAAGCGCAGGCCCGGGCGATTGCCAGAAAATCCTCGGCCTTGAGGCTGGCGCCGCCGATCAGCCCGCCGTCGACGTCCGGAACGGCGAGAAGCTTGGCGGCGTTCCCCGGCTTCATCGAGCCGCCGTAGAGGATCCGAACGGCGGCCGCGGTTTCGCCGCCCAGACGGGCCTCCAGCCAGCGCCGGATTGCGGCGTGGACCTCGCCGACCTCCGAGGTGCCCGGAGTCCGGCCGCTGCCGATGGCCCAAACCGGCTCGTAGGCGATCACAAGCGCCTGCCCGGAGCCGAGATCAGGCAGGGAGCCGGCCAATTGCGCCTCGACCACGGCCACGGTGCGGCCGGCGTCCCGCTCCTCCAAGGTCTCTCCGACGCAGACGATCGGGGTCAAACCCGCGGCCAGCGCCGCGCTCGCCTTGGCCCGAACCAGGGCATCGGCCTCGCCGTGGTCTTGGCGCCGTTCGGAGTGGCCGAGAATGACGTAGGCGCAGCCAGCGTCGCTCAGCATGGCCGCCGAGATATCGCCGGTGTGGGCGCCGGATTCGGCGTCGTGGCAGTCCTGGCCGCCAAGCGCGATCGGGGTCCCGGCAACCAGGCCGCCAACGGTCTCCAGCAGGCAGGCGGGCGGACAGACCAGCAGCTCGCATGTCGGCTCGGCCCCCGGAGATCCATCCAGCAGGTCCTGAGCCAGGCTCCTAGAAAAAGCCCGGGAGCCATTCATCTTCCAGTTGCCGGCGATCAGCTTGCGCCGCATGGTCAGTATCCTTCTCTCGAGAGCCGATCCGGTCCCTTAGCACAGCGCCCCAAGACCCGCAAAGCCCGCCAGGATTTGCGTGTTGCCGGGCAAATGCCGCGACTCTAAGATGCCGCGCCTTGCGAGCCGGCGCCCCCTGCGCCGAGCCTCAACGGCGAAGCCGCGAGCCGAGACCGGGAGACCAGAGCCCCGCCATGCTGACCAGCCTGCGCAAGACCGGTGCGAAGATCATCACCTTCATACTTTTCGGGCTCCTGATCCTGAGCTTCGCCGTCTGGGGCATCGGCGACATCGTGCGCGGCCCGACGGCCAGCAACTCGGTCCTTCAGGTCGGCGATACCCAGGTGCCGCGGGAGGACTTCGACCGAGCGCTGCGGCAATCCATGGACCGCATCCAGCAGATGCTGGGCCAGCCGCTCGACATGCGCCAAGCGCGCAGCTTCGGACTGGTCGACCAGGTCCTCGGCGAGCTGAGCAGCCGGGCCCTGTTGGATCAGCTGTCCAGCGATATGGGGCTGGTGGTCAGCGACGAGCAGCTACGCAAGGCGGTGCGCGAGATCTCGGCCTTTCAGAACGCCGCCGGCGAATTCGACCGGGTGATCTTCGACCGGACCCTGCAGACCGCGAACATGACCGAGCGCATGCTGCTGGAACAGCTGCGCCGTGAGACCAGCCAGGATCAGATCAACGCCGCAGTGACCGAGGGGATCACCGCGCCTGGGAGCCTGGCCGAGATTCTCTACCGCTATCGCTCGGAGCAGCGGATTGCCGAGTATATCCTGCTCCCACGCTCGGGGGTCGACGCGCCGGCCGATCCCGACGAAGCGACGCTGGAGGCCTTCTACAACGACAACGGCAGCCAGTTCATGGCGCCGGAATACCGCAGCCTGTCGTACCTTCACCTCGCGGTGGCCGACATCGCTGCCGAGGTGATCATCTCCGAGGAGGATCTTAGGGCCGCCTTCGAGGAGCGCCGCGAAGATTTCGTGGTCCCGGAGCGCCGGCAGATCGAACAATTCATCCTGCCCGACGAGGCCGCGGCCAATGCTGCGGCCGAGCAGTTGGCGAGCGGTGCAGACTTCGCCGCCATCGCCGAAGAGACCACCGGGATCGCCCCGATCGACCTCGGCACCCTGACCAAGGGCGAGCTTCTGCCCGAGATCGCCGACGCGGTCTTTGCACTCGAAGCGGAGCAGGCCAGCGCACCGCTGGAATCGCCACTGGGCTGGCATCTGGTCCGGGTCGGCTCGATTGAGCCGCTCCAGGAGCCCGACTTCGAAGAGGTCCGCGACGGCCTGCAGAAGGAACTGACCGAAACCGAGGCGCTGGATCGGGTCCTGGAGTTGGCCGGTCAGCTGGACGACGACCTGGGTCGCGGTGATACCCTGGAGCAGGTCTCGGACTCTCTGGGCCTGACGGTCAAGAAGGTCGACGCCATCTCCAGGAGCGGCCGAGACCCCGGGGACCAAGAGGTCGGGGGCCTTCCCGACACGCGGCCTTTCCTTCGCGAGGCCTTCGATCTGGAAAGCGGTGAGGAAAGCCTGGTCATCGAGACGGCCAACGGCGACTACTTCGTGGTCCGTGTCGATGGCGTCACACCGAGCGCACAGCGCCCGCTCGCCGAGGTGCGAGACGAGGTTCTCACCGCCTGGCGGGAGCAAGAGATCGACCGCCTCTTGAGCGAGAGGGCGGAAAGCCTGGCCCAGAGGCTCGGCGAGGCCGGAGACCTGGCCGGTATCGGTTCGAGTGAAGGCCTAGACCTTGCGAAAACCGAGCCGCTGCGCCGCGACGAGACCAACGCCGAGAAGGTGCCCGCACCGGAGCTGACCGCCCGGCTATTTGACGCCAAGCTGAACGGCGTGGTGACGGCGCCGGCGGCGGACGGCTACGTCGTCGCAAAGCTGATCGAGATCCTTCCCGCCGATCCGGCGGGCGATTCCGAAGGTCTTGAGGCGTTGCAGGAACAGCTTGCAGCAGGCCTCCAGCAGGACTTCATGGCCCAGTTCATCGCCGCCCTGCGCGAACGCTATGACATCACGGTGAACGAGCAGCTGGTCGATCAGCTGACCGGCAACATCTGACCCGATGCGCGCGCAGCCCGACCTCGCGGCCTTCGCCCAAGCCTACGAGGGAGGGCAGGCACAGGTCCTATCGACCACTTTGGTCGCCGATCTCGAAACCCCGGTTTCCGCTTTCCTGAAGCTGGCCGACGGCCGGCCCAACAGCTTTCTGTTCGAATCCGTCGAAGGCGGCGCGACCATCGGCCGCTATTCCTTCCTCGGCCGCAAGCCGGACCTGATCTGGCGCTGCCGCGAAAGCCAGGCCGAGATCAACCGCAACGCCCACTTCGACCTGCAGAGCTTCGAGCCTCTACCCGGCAAACCTCTGGAGACCCTACGGGCGCTGGTCGCGGAATCGCGGATCGACCTGCCGCCGGGCCTGCCGCCCATGGCCTCGGCACTGGTCGGCTTCATGGGCTACGACATGGTCCGGCAGATGGAACGCCTGCCGGACGAGAATCCGGACGTCCTGGGGGTGCCAGAGGCGGTCTTCCTGCGTCCCAGCGTGATCGCGGTCTTCGACCGGGTCGAGGACCTGATCACGGTCTTCTCCCCGGTCTGGCCCGACCCGGAGGTCGGCGCCAAGGCAGCCTATGCCCAGGCCTGCGAGCGGCTGTCCGACGTGGTGGTCGACTTCGAACGTTCCCTGCCCTATCGGCGCGAGCCGGTCGAGGCCGCGACGGAGCTGCCGGAGCCGCAATCCAACATGCCCCCTGAGGCCTTCCGGGCCATGGTCGAGCGCGGCAAGGAGTACATCTTCGCCGGCGACGTCTTCCAGGTCGTGCTGTCGCAGCGCTTCACCCTGCCCTTCTCGCTGCCGCCCTTCTCGCTCTACCGGGCCCTGCGCCGGCTCAACCCTTCTCCCTTCCTCTTCTTCCTCGACCTCGGGGCCTTCTCGATCGTCGGCTCTAGCCCGGAGATCCTGGTCCGGCTGCGCGAGGGCGAAGTGACGATCCGGCCCCTGGCCGGCACCCGGCCGCGCGGCCGCAACGCCGAGGAAGACCGGCAATTGTCTGAGGAACTGCTGGCCGATCCCAAGGAGCGCGCCGAGCACCTGATGCTGCTGGACCTCGGCCGCAACGACGTCGGCCGGGTGGCCAAGGTTGGGAGCGTGAAGGTCACCGAGCAGTTCACCGTCGAGTCCTACAGCCACGTCATGCACATCGTCTCCAACGTGATAGGCGACCTGGCCGAAAGCGAGGATGCCATGAGCGCGCTGGTCGCCGGCTTCCCGGCCGGCACGGTCTCCGGTGCACCCAAGGTCCGGGCCATGGAGATCATCGACGAGCTGGAACCGGAGCGGCGCAGCATCTATGCCGGAACCGTTGGCTACTTCGGGGCTGGCGGCGCCATGGACACCTGCATCGCTCTGCGCACCGCCCTGGTCAAGGACGGCAAGGTCCAGATCCAGGCCGGCGGCGGCATCGTCGCCGACAGCGACCCGGAAGCCGAATTCCAGGAGAGCTGCAACAAGGCGCGCGCGGTGATCCGGGCCGCCGAGGAAGCCATGCGCTACGCGGCTCAGAGGGGTTGATCGGCGCCGTCAGCCAGAGACGTTGGCGCGGCCCACGATGTTGCTGATCGGGACGAAAACGAAGCCGCGGGCCTTTGCCTCTGGGATCCAGGCCTCCAGCACCTCGATCGTTTCGCTGTAGGGATGGCCGATGCCGACGGCGTAGCCGCGGCGGCTGGCAAGGCGCTCGAGCTTTGCGAGCTGAATCCGGATTTTCTCGGCTTCCGGCGTGTTGTCGATGAAAACGTCGCGACGGACGAAAGGGACCCCGGCCGCCTCGGCGACCTGCCCGCCGACGCTGTCCGAGACGGTCTGAGAATCGAGGAACATGAGCCCGCGCCGCCTAAGCGCCGTCATGACCTGGGTCATTTCCGGCGCCGAGGCCGTGAAGCGGCTTCCCATGTGGTTGTTGATTCCGACGTAGCCCTCGAAGCGGGTCAACCCCCAGTCGATTCGCTGGGCGAGATCGGCCTTGCTCATGCCCGTGGTCAGGACGTTCGGTCCCGCATCGGTCGAACGGTCCCTGGGCTCCATGGGCATGTGCACCAGAAGCTCGTGGCCGGCCTCCCTGGCGCTCCGGGTCAGGCGCTCAAGATCGTAGCCGTAGGTCATGAAGGCCATGGAGAGCGGTGCCGGCAAGGCGATCGCCTTGCGGGTGTTCGGCAGATTGAGCGCCAGGTCGTCCAGGACGATGGCGATCGCCGGGCGGTCCCCGAGCGCCGCCACCTGGACGGCATGGCGCTGCCAGGCCGGCATCGGTTCCTGAGTCGGGTTCACGTGGGCCAGCTGCGTCGGCTTCTCGACCGGTTCCGGCTCTGGCGCCAGCGGCGCCGGATCTAACGGAATCGGCGGCCCAGGATCCTCGGAAAGAGCGCCGATCTCTGCGGCGGGGGGAGTTGAATCCGGCACCGCCACTGGCGCGCTTTCGGCTGCGCTCGGCGGGGGAACCTTCGCGCTCGCCTTGGCGGGAAGGAATACCGTCAGGGCATGCTTGGAAGGCTCGCGACGCCACATGCCGGACGCCGGCTTTTCTAACGCGGTCCTTTCCAAGGCTGCCAGCCTCGTCTCGAAATCCTGACGGGCGATCTGGGTGCCGACCACGGAGCCGAT
>JASJAL010000062.1 GCA_030067055.1 Kiloniellales bacterium
GCCCTCCCCTCTGTTGCCTTCGGCGATTCTGAGGCGGTCCGGCCCGGTGATTGGGTCATCGCCGTCGGCAACCCCTTCGGCCTTGGCGGTTCCGTGACCGCCGGCATCGTCTCCGCCCGCGGGCGCGACCTGCCCGGCGGCAGCATCATCGACTTCTTGCAGATCGACGCGCCGATCAACAAGGGCAACTCGGGCGGTCCGGCTTTCGACATGGACGGCAAGGTGATCGGCGTGAACACCGCGATCTACTCGCCTAACGGCGGCAGCGTTGGCATCGGCTTCGCAATTCCCTCCGAGGTGGCCAGCGACGTGATCGCCGAGCTGCGCGAGCACGGCAAGGTCGATCGGGGCTGGCTGGGCGTTAGGATCCAGGCGGTCACGCCGGAGTTCGCCGAAGGTTTCCGCCTCGACGAGGCCAAGGGTGCGCTGATCTCGACCGTCACGCCGGAAAGCCCGGCCGCGGAGGCGGGGCTCGAGACCGGCGACGTGATCCTGTCCTGGGACGGCAAGTCCGTCGAGGACCTCAAGGACCTGCCCCGGCTCGTCGCCTTCACGCCTGTCGGCAAGACCGTCGAGGTCGAGATCTGGCGCGACGGCGACCGCGAGACCCTGGAAGTCGTGACCGGCCGTGCGCCTGGCGAGCAGAAGCTGGCCGCGGTCGACGGCTCGAAGGACAGCGACGATGTCCGCCTGCCCGGCACCGGCCTGACGGTCGCGACCCTGACCGCCGAGAGCCGGGCCCGCTTCGGCATCGACGAGAACATCGAAGGCGTGGTCATCCTGCGCGTCGAGCGCGGCAGCCTGGCTGCCGGCGAGGGACTGCGCCGTGGCGACGTCATCCGCAGCCTGGCTTCGGAGGCCATCGAGACGGCAGCCGACGCCAAGCGCGAGATCGAACAAATCAAGGCCGAGGGTCTGGAAGTGGTGACGCTCCTGGTTTCCAGGGACGGCGTCGAGACCTTCTTCGCCCTTCGGCTGAGGAACGCATAGAACTGGACATACCCTCCTCTCCTAACCAGAACCAGAGGGTTTCCGCGTCGGACTGCCAGGAAGGCACGTCCGACGCGGTCGTTTTCGGGCCGGCTTCACGCGAAACCGGCAGAACGTGCTAGAATGACGCCAATTCGGAACGCCGGGGCCCCGGCCTTGGACAAGACCCCGGAACAGCCTCGAACGACTGGGTGAAATGCGGGTATTGATCGTCGAGGACGACAAAGAGACGGCCGGCTATATCGCCAAGGGCCTGAAAGAATCGGGCTACAGCGCCACGGTGGCGACCGACGGCAAGGAAGGCCTGCTTATAGCCGCCAGCGAGGACTTCGACCTGGCCATCGTCGATCGCATGCTGCCGGGCCTGGACGGCCTCTCGCTGGTCGAGACCCTGCGCAGCACCGGCAAGGAGTTGCCGATCGTCTTCCTCAGCGCGATGGGCAGCGTCGAGGAGCGGGTCAAAGGCCTGCGCGGCGGCGCCGACGACTACCTGGTCAAGCCCTTCGCCTTCTCCGAGCTCCTGGCCAGGATCGAAGTCCTACTCCGCCGCGGCAGCGTCAGCGGCGCGGAAACCCATCTGCGCGTCGGCGACCTGGAGCTGGATCTGCTGTCCCGCAGCGTGCGCCGCGGCGAAACGCCGATCGACCTGCAGCCCCGGGAGTTCAAGATTCTGGAATACCTGATGCGCAACACGGGCCGTGTGGTCACCCGGGTCATGCTGCTCGAGAACGTTTGGGATTACCATTTCGATCCGCAGACCAACGTCGTCGACGTTCACATCTCGCGGCTGCGGCAGAAGATCGACAAGGGCTTCGATAAGCCCCTGCTGCACACCGTGCGCGGCGCAGGATATCGTCTCCGTGAGCCCGACTAGACTGTTCCGATCGCGGATCTTCCAGTTCGCGCTGATCTACCTTTGCTTCTTCGGAGCCACGGTGGGCTTGATCGGCTGGATCGTTTTCGACGTGGCCAAGGAATCGGTCTCGCGCCAGATTGAGGCCACCATCGACGCCGAGATCACCGGCCTGGTCGAGCAGTACAACCAACGCGGCCTGTCTGGCCTGGTCGAAGCAATTCGCCGTCGCACCGCCGATCAGGACCGCTCTCGCGGCCTCTACCTTCTTTCCGACCATCGAAACCGGGTGCTGGCGGGCAACCTCAGCGGCTGGCCCGACGAACGAACGGATCCCCAGGGCTGGGTGACCTTCCGCCTGGGCTTCCCGGAGTCCGAAGGCGGCGGGACCAATTTCGGCCGGGCCCGGGTCCTGACTGGCAACGGATTCAAGCTCTTGGTCGGCCACGACGAGCGCGAGCGGACCTGGGTCCAGTCGACCATCCTCTGGACCCTGGTCGGCAGCCTGGCGGCCACGGTCACGGTGGCGCTCCTGGGCGCCGTCTTCATGAGCCGAGCCCTGCTGCGGCGGATCGACGCGATCACCGTGACCAGCCGCGAGATCATGGCCGGCGACCTCAGCCAGCGGGTGCCGGCCAGCGGCCGCGGCGACGAGTTCGACCGCTTGGCTGCGAACCTCAACGCCATGCTCGACCGGATCGAGGACCTGATCACGGGGATCAAGCAGGTTTCGAACAATATCGCCCACGACCTGCGCAGCCCTCTGGCACGCCTGCGCAGCCGGCTTGAGGTCACCCTAATGGAGCCGCCCGATGCCGATAGCTATCGAGTCGCGCTGGAGAAGACCATCAGCGAGGCCGATCACCTGCTCCAGACCTTCAATGCCTTGCTCAGCATCGCCCAGGCGGAAGCCGGCGCGCCGCGCCGCAACTTCGCCGACGTCGACCTCTCGGCAGGCGCCCGGGATGCCGCCGAGCTCTACGAACCCCTGGCCGAGGAGAAGGACCTGCACTTGGCGGTCGAGGTTGCCGAGGGGATCCGCCTTCAAGGCGACCAGCACCTCCTGTTCCAGGCCCTGGTCAACCTGCTGGACAACGCCATCAAGTTCTCGCCCGCGGGCGGCAGCATCGAGTTGAGCCTCCGCCGGGAGGGCGCGCGCGCGGCCCTGACGGTCGCCGATCGGGGCCCCGGGATCCCGGAATCCCTGCGTGAGCGCGCGCTGGAGCGCTTCTTCCGCTTGGAAGAGAGTCGCAGCACGCCGGGCAGCGGCCTGGGCCTCAGCCTGGTCGCCGCCGTCGCCCGCTTGCACGACGGCCGAATCGTGCTGGAAGACAACCAGCCGGGCCTCCGGGCCGTGCTCGATCTGCCGCTGAACGACAAGCCACCAAAGCCGGCAAAACTTCAGAAGCAATCGACGGCCGCCGAGCCTCAATCGGCGCCGGGCCTCAAGCCGTCTTCCGAAGCAGCATCGTGAAGCTCATCGGCGGCCGGAGGGCCGCCTTGCCGAGCTCGGGAAAGGTGTTGGAGATATCCTCCGGCCGCTCCTCGAAATGGGTCAGCTCGAAGCCCCGCCCGAGTGCGACGGTGACGATGTCCGAGAGCTTGTGCGGGAACCAGTAGTTGGACCCGGCGCCGTAGTCCGTGTCGCCGTAGTAGTCCAGGCCACCGGTCTCCTCGACCGCTCCGGATTTGAAATAGCTGTGGCGCAGCTGCGGCGGGTCGACGGGATCGCCGGGCTCGAACATGTTCAGCGCCGGGTGCTGCTCGTGTATCAGGAACAGCCCACCGGGCCGCAAGAGGCGCGCCGGGACCGCAAGAAAGGCCTCCAGGTCCGGCATCCAATTGAGCACTCCGATGGTGACCAGCACCAAGTCGAAGGCCGCGTCGTAGTCCTGCGGCACCTGGCTAATCTCGGTCTCGAGGAAATCGCAGGCGATGCCGCCGGCTGCGGCGAGAGCCCGCGCTTGCTCGAGGAAGCGGGCGGAGAAGTCGAAGCCGACGCAGCGCCCCGCGCCCAGGTTCTTGACCGAGAGGATCTCGCGGCCGTTGTTGCAGCAGAGCTGGGCAACATCCCTACCCTCGATCCCGATCTCGCACAGCAGCTCGGTCTCGACCGGTTCCAGGCAGCTGTAGCCGGGCTGGCGGAAAGCGGCCAGCAGCTGCTCATGGTTGCGCCGCGCGTGGACCGGCGCGACCTCGTCCCAGGCGGCTCGGTTCGCCGCCACGTAGTCCCTGGAATCCTTGATCATGTGCCGGGTCCCTTGCCGGATCGCCATTCCCGGGCGCAAGGCTTGCACCCTCGGAAGAGTGGCTGTCTGATAACGCCGCTGGATTCGCATGTCCATGGACGAGAAGAGAGGATCGAGAGAGGAGGGCCAGCGATGAGTCGCGATCCACGCTACGACCTGCTCTTCGAACCGGTCCGGATCGGCCCTGTGACGGCCCGAAACCGCTTCTACCAGGTACCGCACTGCGCCGGCATGGGCCATCGCGAGCCCAGCGCCTCGGCCGCCATGCGTGCCATGAAGGCCGAGGGCGGCTGGGCGGTGGTCTGCACCGAGGAGTGCGACATCCACCCGGCTTCGGAGTTCTCGCCCTACGCCGAGGCCCGGCTCTGGGACGACAAGGATATTCCGGCCCTGGCCCGCATGGCCGAGGCAGTAAAGGGCCACGGCGCCCTGGCCGGCATCGAGCTGGCCTTCAACGGTGCCGCGGCGCCGAATCGTCTCAGCCGGGAAATTCCACTGGCACCCTCGGACACGGTGGTCGATCCCTACGACCCGGTGCAGGCCAGGGCCATGGACAAGAGCGATATTCGCGACCTCCGACGCTGGCACCGTGAGGCCGCCCTCAGGGCGCGCAGGGCCGGATTCGACATCGTCTACGTCTACGCCGGGCACGATCTCGGCCTGCCAATGCACTTCCTCTCGCGGCGCCACAACCGGCGCGGCGACGAATACGGCGGCAGCCTGGAGAACCGGGCCCGCCTGCTGCGCGAGCTGATCGAGGACACCAAGGAGGCCGTCGGCGATAGCTGTGCGGTGGCGGTCCGTCTGGCGGTCGACGAGCTCCTGGGCGAGCAAGGATTGACCGCCGAGGCCGAGGGCCGTGAGGTCATCGAGCTGCTGGCCGAGCTGCCGGACCTCTGGGACGTCAACGTCAGCGGCTGGCCGAACGATTCCCAGACCGCCCGATTCGGCCCCGAAGGCGCACAGGAGGCCTACGTGGCCTTCGTCAAGCAGGTCACCAGCAAGCCGGTGGTCGGGGTCGGACGCTTCACCTCGCCCGACGCCATGGTTTCGCAGATCAAGCGCGGCGTGCTCGACATGATCGGCGCGGCCCGGCCGTCGATCGCCGATCCCTTTCTGCCGCGCAAGATCGAAGAGGGCCGGCTGGACGAGATCCGCGAGTGCATCGGCTGCAATATCTGCGTCTCCGGCGACAACAACATCGTGCCGCTGCGCTGCACCCAGAACCCGACCATGGGCGAGGAGTGGCGGCGCGGCTGGCATCCGGAGGTCATTCCGCCCAAGGCTTCCGAAGACCGAATCCTGGTGGTCGGGGCCGGCCCGGCCGGCCTGGAGTGCGCCCGCGCAGCCGGACAGCGCGGCTACGCCGTGACTCTGGCCGAGGCCGGCCGCGAGCTCGGCGGCCGGGTCAGCCTGGAAAGCCGCCTGCCCGGCCTCGCGACCTGGGCCCGGGTGCGCGACTACCGCTTGGGCCGCTTGGCGGTCCTGCCCAACGTCGAGATCTATCGGGAGAGCCGGCTGGACGCCGACCAGATCCTGGAGTTCGGCTTCGAGCGGGTGATCCTGGCCACCGGATCGGCCTGGCGCCGGGACGGGATCGGCCGCGCCCTGCGCCAGCCCCTGGAGGGCCGCGACCGCCCCGAGGTCCTGACGCCCGACGACCTCCTGGCCGGACGCGTGCCGGCCGGCCAGGTGCTGATCTACGATGACGACCACTACTATCTGGGCGGCGTCCTGGCCGAGAAGTTGCGCCGCGACGGCCTGGCGGTGACCCTGGCGACGCCCGCGCCCGACGTCTCGCACTGGACCCATAACACCTTGGAACAGAACAATATCCAGAGGCGACTTCTGGAGCTGGACGTGGCCCTGTGGCCGCATCGGAAGCTGGCCGCGATCCATGAGGGGGAGGCCGAGCTGGCCTGCGTTTTCACCGGGCGCCGCGAGCGCTTGCCGACGGCGAGCGTCGTCCTGGTCACCGCGCGGCGCCCGTCGGACGAGGTCTATCGGGCCCTGATTCAAAGGCCCGAGGCGCTGGCCGAGGCGGGTATCAAGTCGCTCAGGCGAATCGGCGACTGCCTGGCGCCGGGCACGATCGCCGCGGCGGTTTATTCTGGACACCTTGCGGCAAGAGGATTAGACCAAAAGGAGTATCATGATTTCCAACGAGAGGTTGTAGCCCTCACGCCGGGCTGATCACTCTTTGTTCGCCAAGTCAAAGGTTAAGGATTTAACACTCGGTGTCACGGCCGGGGCATTTCTGAATCCAATAAGGTTTACGAGACCTTAACAATTGACAGGGCATAGTACGGCCATATTCTTAACCCTGCGCGTGGGTCGGACCGCGTGGTTCAGAATTCGTTTGCGATATCAGCAGGCACAGGCAAGAAACTTGAAAATCCATCTCGGACCACGCTGGCGACAAATCGGTCTTTACCGAACTGCAATCGTTTCCGGACTCTTACTCGGCGTGGTTGTCGCTCTCTTCGACACCGGGCCGCAGTCGCAAACCGACCAGGCCGCTTCCGTCCGGATTCCCGAAGTCGCCCGAATCGATACCGCGGTCGCTGCGGCCGTGGTACCGCACCGCCTGTCCCAGGATCCGGCCGACGGTGAGATCCCGGCTCTGCCCTTCATCGCCAACTACGAGCCCAAGGAGTGGGCCGTGGACGCGGCCGAGGACGGCCCCTCGCCGGTTCAGCTCGCATCGCTACCGATGGCGCGCGCCGAGGTGATCCGGGTCGAGCGCGGCGACACCCTGTTCGGCCTGCTTTCGGACCTGGGGGTCGAGCGCAAGGAAGCTCGGGCCGCGGTCGGCAGCCTCACCGACGTCTTCAATCCGAAGCACCTGCAGCCGGGCCAGGAGATCCATCTGGCGCTGCACGAGGAGAAGGGTGAGGACGGCGTGCTGGTCACGGGCTTCTCCTTCCAGCCCAACGTCGAGACCCGGGTGGTCGTCCAGCGCGACAGCGGCGGCGATTTCCAGGCCCGCAGCATCGACCGGCATCTCTACAAGACCTACGCCGTCGCCGAGGGCACCATCGACACCAGTCTCTTCGACGCTGCGACCGACGCCGACGTCCCGCCGATCGTGCTGTCCGAGATGATTCGGGCGCTGAGCTTCGACGTCGACTTCCAGCGCGACCTGCAGCAGGGCGATACCTTCGAACTGCTCTACGAGCGTTTCCTCGACGAGACCGGTCTCGAAGTCCGCTCCGGCAACGTGCTCTATGCGGAGATCGTGCTGCGCGGCAAGCCGGTGCGCTTCTACCGGCACGAGACCTCCGAGGGCACCAGCGACTTCTTCAACGAGAATGGCGTCTCGATCCGCAAGTCCCTGATGCGGACGCCGATCGACGGCGCCCGGCTCAGCTCCGGCTTCGGGATGCGCAAGCACCCGATCCTCGGCTACAACAAGATGCACCGCGGCACCGATTTCGCTGCCCCAAGCGGCACGCCGATCTACGCCGCCGGCGACGGTGTGGTCGAAGTGGCCAAGTGGAATGGCGGCTACGGCAAGTACATCCGGATCCGCCACAACTCGTCCTACAAGACCGCCTATGCCCACATGAAGCGCTTTGCCCGCGGCGTCACCAAGGGCAGCCGGGTCGAGCAGGGTCAGGTGATCGGCTATGTCGGCACCACCGGCCGTTCGACCGGCCCGCATCTGCACTACGAGGTCCTGCTCAACGGCCAGCAGGTCAACCCGCGCCGGATCAAGATGCCCACGGGCCGGATTTTGAAGGGCGACGAGCTGGTTGCTTTCCGGGACGCCCGGGGGCACATCGACAAGCTGCGCCTGCGCTACAAGTCTTCGCTGATCGCAGGCTTCGACTGCAAGGGCCAGCCCCAGGAAGAGCACCCCGGCCTCGCGTCCGGCTGCTGAGCCGCTAGCCCGCCGTTTCGCTCAAGGTTTCAAGCCAGGTCCCGCGGCGTCGCCTGCCTTTAGCCTGGGCGGTGCATGGCGAAGACGTGGTCGACCCGCGTGTAGTCCATGTAGCCCAGGCGGGCGATTGGCTTCACCTTCTCCATGTCGACCAGGCCCTCGGTCAGCACCGAATCGTCAATGTGAACCCCGATTACCTCGCCAATCACGATGGCGTTGCGGCTTTCGGGGTCCTTCGACGGCAGCTCTACGGTCCGGTGGAAGCGGCATTCCAGGTGGATCGGCGAAGCCTTGACCCGCGGCGGCCTGACCAGCGCCGAGGCTTCCGTCTCCAGGCCGGCGAGCTCGAACTCATCGACGGTGCCGGGAGCGTGGAGGCTGGTCTGGTTCATGGCGTCGCGCAGCTCCCAGGTGGCGATGTTGACCACGAACTCGCCGGTCGCCTCGCAGTTGGCGACGGAGTCCTTGCCGCTGCCGTCCGGTTTGCGGCCGTTGGTGGCGAACATCACCATCGGCGGCTCTCCGGCCACGCCGTTGAAGAAGCTGTAGGGCGCCAGGTTCACTTCACCTGTGGCACTGACCGAGGTGATCCAGCCGATCGGCCGCGGCACGACGCAGCTCTTGAAGGGGTTGCGTGGCAGGCCGTGATCGCCCTTGCGCGTGTCATAGAACATCGTTCCTCCCCACATGCTGCCGCCCCGTTCAAGATCGGACGATCATTGAGGAATTCAAGAGCCCGGAAACGCCGAAGGCGGCGGCACGCTTCACCGCCGCCCCGGCAGATTCGCAGGTCGCTCGCTCAGGCCGCCTCGGCCTTGACCGCTTGGCCGTTGATCAGCAAGTGGCCTTCCCCGGCCGAGACCCGGACGGCCTCGCCGTCGGCGACCTTGCCGGCCAGGATCAGCTCGGCCAGCGGGTTCTGCAGCTCGCGCTGGATCACCCGCTTCAGCGGCCGGGCCCCGTAGACCGGGTCGTAGCCGCTTTCCGCCAGCCATTCCCGCGCCTTGTCGTCCAGCTCCAGACTGATCTTGCGCTCGGCCAGCAAGGCGTCCAGGCGCTGCAGCTGGATCTCGACGATCCCGGACATCTGGGCCCGGGTCAGCCGGTGGAACAGCAGGATCTCGTCCAGGCGATTGAGGAACTCCGGCCGGAAGGCGGCGCGCACCACGTCCATCACCTGGCCGCGGACCTCGGTCGAGTCCTGGCCTTCGGGCTGATTGGCCAGGACCTCCGATCCCAGGTTGGAGGTCATGATGATCAGGGTGTTACGGAAGTCCACCGTGCGGCCCTGGCCATCGGTCAGGCGACCGTCGTCGAGAACCTGCAGGAGCACGTTGAAGACGTCCGGATGGGCCTTCTCGACCTCGTCGAAGAGCACCACCTGGTAGGGCCGGCGGCGAACCGCCTCGGTCAGGGCCCCGCCCTCCTCGTAGCCGACATAGCCCGGCGGCGCGCCGATCATGCGCGAGACCGCGTGCTTCTCCATGTATTCCGACATGTCGAGGCGGACCATGGCGGCCTCGTCGTCGAAGAGGAAGGCGGCCAGGGCCTTGGTCAGCTCGGTCTTGCCGACGCCGGTCGGGCCCAGGAAGAGGAAAGAGCCGATCGGCCGGTTCGGGTCCTGCAGACCGGCCCGGGCCCGGCGCACGGCGTTGGAGACCGCGACGATGGCCTCGTCCTGGCCGATGACCCGGTCGCGCAGCGAGCCCTCCATGTGCAGCAGCTTCTCGCGCTCGCCCTCCAGCATCTTGTCGACCGGAATACCGGTCCAGCGCGAGACCACCCCGGCGATCTCGCCGTCGGTGACCTCCTCGTTGAGCATCCGGTTGTCCTGGGCGGCGACCGCCGCCTCGAGCTGCTTTTCCAGGTTTGGTATCTGGCCGTAGCGCAGCTCCCCGGCCCGGTCCAGGCGTCCCTCGCGCTGGGCGATTTCGAGCTCGCCACGGGCCTCGTCCAGAGCCTCCTTGACCTTCTGCGCGCTCGCCAGGGTCTGCTTCTCAGCCTGCCACTGGGCGGTCAGGGTGGCTGACTTCTCTTCCAGGTCGGCGATCTCCTTTTTCAGCTTCACCAGGCGCTCCTGGGAGGGCTTGTCGCTCTCCTTCTTCAGGGCGGCTTCCTCGATCTTGAGCTGGATCAGCTTTCGGTCGAGCTCGTCGATCGCCTCCGGCTTGGAGTCGACCATCATGCGCAGCCGGCTCGCGGCCTCGTCGACTAGGTCGATCGCCTTGTCCGGAAGGAAACGGTCGGTGATGTAGCGGTTGGACAGGGTCGCCGCGGAAACGATGGCGCCGTCGGTAATCCGGACGCCGTGGTGCAGCTCGTACTTCTCCTTCAGGCCGCGGAGTATCGAGATGGTCTCCTCGACGCTGGGCTCTGCGACGAAGACCGGCTGGAACCGCCGCGCCAGGGCCGCGTCCTTCTCTACGTGCTGACGGTACTCGTCCAGGGTCGTTGCGCCAACGCAGTGCAGGTCACCGCGCGCCAGGGCCGGCTTCAGCATGTTGGAGGCGTCCATCGCACCTTCGGCCTTGCCGGCGCCGACCAGGGTATGCAGTTCGTCGATGAAGACGATGATCTCGCCCTCGGCCGCGGCGATCTCCTGCAGCACGGCCTTCAGCCGCTCCTCGAACTCGCCGCGGAATTTGGCACCGGCCACCATGGCGCCCAGGTCGAGCGCCATCAGAAGCTTGTCCTTCAAGGATTCCGGCACGTCGCCATTGACGATTCGCTGCGCCAGACCCTCGATGATGGCGGTCTTTCCGACTCCGGGCTCGCCGATCAGGACCGGGTTGTTCTTGGTCCGGCGCGACAGCACCTGGATCGTGCGCCGGATCTCCTCGTCGCGGCCGATCACGGGATCGATCTTGCCGGCCCGCGCGTCGGCGGTCAGGTCGCGCGCGTATTTCTTGAGGGCGTCATAGCCTTCCTCCGCACCGGCGGAATCGGCGGTGCGGCCCTTGCGCAGATCGTTGATCGCCTGATTCAGGCCCTGGGGCGTCACCCCGGCGTCGGCCAGGGCCTTGGCCGCGGGAGTGCCGGCAGCCATCGTCAGGGCAAGCAGCAGGCGCTCGACGGTGACAAAGCTGTCGCCGGCCTTCTCCGCCAGTGTCTGGGCCTGCTCGAGGAGCCGGGCCAGCTCGGGCGACAGGTAGATCTGTCCGGCGCCCGCGCCCTCGACCTTCGGCACCTTGGCCAGTTCGGCCTCGATCGCCCGGGCGGCGTTCGCCGGTTCACCGCCGGCCGCGCGGATCAGACCGGCCGCCAGGCCTTCCTTGTCGTCCAGTAGCGTCTTGAGCAGGTGCTCGGGGGTCAGGCGCTGATGGTTGCTGCGCAGGGCAAGACTTTGCGCGGCCTGAATGAAGCCGCGCGAACGATCGCTGTAGGTCTCGAAATCCATCGTATCCCCTCTCCGGCGGCACCCGACTTCGGCATGCGGCCAAGGATTGCGGTCGAAAGGCTCGCGCCCGGCTGGGCGGCGCGCGGCCCCTAAAGCGTTGATCCCCTTAGTTCCTTTGGGCGATCCCGCCAAGAAATATATGGGAGATCGCAAGGGCGGACTCAAGCGCTTCCGGGCTCCCGGCGAAGAAAAGACCCCCGCCGGATCAGCGGGGGCCAAAGTGTCGTATCAGGAGAGATCGATGCCGACGGACGAGCTGTGGGAAGATCGGTCTTGGCCCAAGGGCTGGATGGACCGGACCGGCATCAGGCGCGGCGCCGAGCATCATCGAGGATTGTGTAACCTGCCCCAGGCCGAATTGCAGATGCAACTTACTCTCATCTAGGATTTGTCGCGGCAGGAGATCGAATGCCGGCAGGCGTTGATTCCCGGCTGGCGGCGAAGGATCATGTCGCGCCGGCCCGGAGGAAAAAGGATGTCGTTGTCGATCAAGGCGATCTACCGCTATCCGGTCAAAGGCCTGTCGGCGGAAAGCCTGCCCAAGGTCAACTTGACCCCGGACCGGGCCCTGCCCCATGACCGGCGCTTCGCCATCGCCCGGACAGCGGTCAAGCCGGGCGATCCGAAGGATTCGGGCTGGCAGCCGAAATCGACCTTCTACCAACTCCAGCGCGACGAGCGCCTGGCCCAATTGAGGCTCGCCTTCGATGATGACACGGATCAGCTGGTCCTGTTCCGCCACGACCGTCAGGTTGCCCGGGGCAATGCCGGCGACCCCCTCGGCCGGACCCTGCTGACCCAGTTCCTGACCGCGTTCCTCGCCACTGCGGGCCAGGGCACGCCCCGGTTGGTCGAAGCCAGGGGCTTCGCCTACACCGACCTTCCCGATCCCTATATCTCCCTGATCAACCTCGCCAGCGTCGCAGACCTGGAGCGAATCGTCGGACGCCCGGTCGATCCGCTCCGCTTCCGTGCCAACCTCTATTTCGAGGGCGCGCAGGCCTGGGAGGAGATGAAGTGGATCGGGGGCCGCCTCAAGATCGGCGGCGTCACCGTCAAGGTCGTCGACGCCATCGAGCGCTGCGCCGCGACCAACGTCGACCCCGAGACCGCGGAGCGCGACCTCAATCTGCCGCTGGCCCTGCAGCGAGGCTTCGACCATTGCCAGATGGGGGTCTATCTTCGGGTGCGCGAGGCGGGCGAAGTCGCCGCGGGAGACCCGCTGGACGTCATTGCCTGAGACCGAGCGGCGCTCATCAAGCCATCGCTTGCTGCCGTATCGGACTTGCCTGCTGTTTTCTGGAGACGATCGACCTTACCCGCCGGGCCAAATCAAGATCGGCTCAGATTGAATCAATCTGAGCCGTGAATCTTGATCTATTTTAATGAGTTAGAGCATGAACCACGCATCGCACCGATGCGGCGTGATGCGATCGTGCTCTAGGCGCCCGGCACCGGCGACGTGTCGCTGTCTTCCTTGGCCGCCTCGCCATCCTCCTGCTTGGCCGCTTTCGGCGCCCGCCTGCGACGCTTGGGCGCAGGCCGCTCGGCGCCGCCGTTGACCTCGGCCCCGTTCACAGCGGCCTCGGCCGCCGGTTCGGCATCCGAAGCCTCGGTCCGTTCCGCCGAATCCGCAGCCTGGACCGGCGCCGCGCTGTCCGCAGCCTTGACCGGCTCGCCGCCGTCGGCGGCCTTCGCCGCTTCCGGAGCCTCGGCCTGCTCCGATCGCTGACCGCTATCGGAACCCTGCCGGTCGTGCCCGTTCTCGCGCTGGCGCTGCTGCTGTTGTTGCTGTTGCTGCCGCTGCGCGTTTTGCGGATCCGTGCTGTCGTTCATGATCCGGAAGTAGTGCTCGGCGTGCTGGTAGTAGCCCTCGGCCGAGATCCGGTCACCTGTGGAATGGGCGTCGCGGGCCATGGCCAGGTACTTCTCGTAGACCTGGTGTGCATTGCCCCGGATCCGGACATCCGGACCGTTGCTCTCGAAGCTTTGATGCTTGAGAGGGACGTTGTGCTTACGGTTTGAGCGGCCGCGCGACCGCCTTGCGTTGTGCGCTTGTCTCATCGTTCCTGAAGTTCTTCCGCAAAACCCTGTTTGCTCGCATCCCCGACCCGCTTCGGGCCAAGCCACAGAAGGGTTGGCTCGCTACAGTACCTACGCTTTGGGATCGCGGGCGCCATTTCCTGGCGCTAAGTCCGAGGGGTAAGGCCCGTTCGGATGCGTCACCCTAGTCGGGATTCCCCATCTTTCCAACCCTTTTTTCCCTGATCTCAACCTCTTGAAACGGGTGTGGCAATCAGGCACCGATCCCGGCCGGCAAGGTCCTGGACGCTGTCCCGAACGATGAAGCCAGCCGCTTCGGCGAGCCTCCGGACCGCGTCCCCTTGGTCGATGCCGAACTCGAGAGCCAGCAGCCCCTCGGGGGCCAGCAACCTGGCGGCCTGCGGCAGAAGGACGCGATAGGCATCCAGACCGTCGGGGCCGCCGGAGAGCGCCTGGCGCGGGTCGAAGCGACTCACCTCAGGCGCGAGATCCTCGATCTCTGATTCGACTATATAGGGCGGATTACTAACAATTGCTTGCCATCCCCCCTCAAGGTCCGCCGCCCAGTCGCCGACCCGAAAGGCTGCGCGGTCCCCCAGCCCGAGCGCCGCGGCGTTGCTCCTTGCGACCTCGACCGCGGCCGCGCTGCTGTCGACGCCCAGCCCCTCCGCCTTGCCCAGTTCCGACAGCAAGGCCAGGAGAATGCAGCCGCTGCCACAGCCCAGATCGAGAAGCCGGAGTTCGGCACCCGGGCCCGGCAGGCGCGCCAACAAGGCCTCGACCAGGACCTCGGTCTCGGGCCGGGGATCCAAGGTGTCGGCCGTCACAGCGAAGTTCAGGCTCCAGAACTCGCGCCGGCCCAGGATCCGCGAGACCGGCTCGCGCCGCATGCGGCGGTCCAGAAAAGCCTCGTAGGCGGCCATCTCATCGGCGTTCAAGGTGCGTTCCGGAAAGGCGACGAGACGGCACTGATCCTGGCCCGTTGCCTCCGCGAGGAGGAGCTTGGCGTCACGTAACGGCGCCTCGACCCCCGCCTCGCGCAAGCGGCCGACGCCGCGCTGCAGCGCCGCACCGACCTCAAGAGTCTCCAGCAGCGTCGGGCTCACGCGGCCCCCTCGGAATCCAGGGCCGGATCTTGCGCAAGCCGGGCCGCCTGGTCCTCGGCGATCAAGGCCTCGACCACCTCGTCCAAGGCGTCGCCCGCAAGGATACGGTCGAGCTTGTAGAGCGTCAGGTTGATCCGATGGTCGGTGACCCGCCCCTGCGGGAAGTTGTAGGTGCGGATCTTTTCCGAGCGGTCGCCGCTGCCGATCTGCACCCGGCGGCTTTCGGCCCGCGCCGTTTCCTGCGCCTGGCGCTCGGCATCGTAGAGCCGGGCCCGCAGGACCTTCATCGCCTTGGCCTTGTTCTTGTGCTGCGACTTCTCGTCCTGGCAGGTCACCACGATGCCGCTCGGAATGTGGGTGATGCGGACCGCAGAATCCGTGGTGTTGACGTGCTGGCCGCCGGCACCCTGGGAGCGGTAGGTGTCGATCCGAAGGTCCTTTTCGTCGACATTGATGTCGACATCCTCGGCTTCCGGCAGCACAGCGACCGTCGCCGCCGAGGTGTGGATGCGCCCGCTCGATTCCGTCGAGGGCACGCGCTGGACGCGATGTACGCCCGATTCGAACTTCAGTCGCGCATAGGCGCCCGGCCCCGAGATCAGGACCGAGGCTTCCTTCAGGCCGCCGAGGCCGGTCTCCGATTCCGACAGGCTCTCCATGCGCCAGCTGTTGTGCTCGGCGAAGCGGTGGTACATGCGGTAAAGCTCGGCCGCGAACAGCGCCGCCTCGTCGCCGCCGGTGCCGGCCCGCACTTCCAGGATTGCATTGCGCTCGTCGTCGACGTCCTTCGGCAGGAGCATGATCTTGACCTCCTGCTCGAGCCTGGGGAGACGGGTCTCGATCTCCTCCAGCTCGGCCGCCGCCAGTTCGCGCATCTCGGCGTCGCCGTCGTCCTCCGCGAGCAGCGCCTTGAGGTCTTCGGCCTCCTTGCGCGCGGCCTGCAGCCCCGCCACCGCCTCGACGACCGGGCCCAAGTCCGCGTATTCCTTAGCCAAGCGCGTGTAGTCCGCCGAGCCGGGGTCGGGATGCCGGGCCAAGTCCTCGCTGAGCTTCTCGTGGTGCTGCACCACGCGCTCCAACTTCTCGTCCAGGTTCACTCTTCGTCCTGCTCTTTCTTCGCCTTGTCCTCGGCCGCTCCCCGGCCGAGGCCGAACAGCCGCCGCAAGCCCTCTTCCAGGCGCGAGGCCTCGCCGGCGGCGGCGGCGTCGCGCAAGCGGCGCGAGGGATCGTGGAGCAGCCGCTTGATCAAGAGGCGGGTTGCCGCGTCGGCATCGAGGCCGCTCTGCGACAGCACCTTGCGGCGCTCTTTCTCGAAATGGTCACGCAGCGCCGCGACCGTCGGCGTCGCCGCCCGCTCGGCCCGGGTCCGAAGGAAATTGCCGAGCTCCTCCTCGATCAGCGCCCAAGCCGATCTCGAGGCCTTGTCCCGGCTGACCCGACCTTCCTGCGCAACCCGTTCCAGGTCGTCCAGATTGTAAACGAAGGCTTCTTCCAGCTTGTCCACCGCGGGCTCGACATCGCCCGGCACCGCCGCGTCGATGATGAATATCGGGCGCCAGCGGCGGCGCTTCAATGCCGCCCGGACCATGGCCTCCGTGATGGTGTAGCGGCCGCTGCCCCGGGCCGCGACCAAGATGTCGGCATCCTTCAGGGCCTCCGGAAGCTCCTCCCAGGGCCGATAGTGGCAGGCCAGACGCCGGGCGACCTGGCCGGCGCGGGCCTCGGAGGGATGTGCGAAGACCAGGTCGCCGATCTCGGCGTCCTTGAGCTGCCAGCCCAGGACCTCGGCCATCTCTCCCAGACCCGCGATCAGGGCGGTCGAACCATCGAGGTCGCCGTGGATCCGCCGGGCAACCTGCAGGGCGGCGGCGGCGATGGTCACCGGCTGCGCCGCCAGCCCGGTCTCGCTGCGAACCCGCTTGGCGGCGGCGTAGGCCGCCTCGAAGAGGCGATCGATGTAGGGCCCGGTCATGCCGGCCGCCGAGGCCGCGCGATGGCTCTCCTTGACCTGCCCGAGGACCTGGGGCTCGCCCAGAATCTCGCTGTCCAGGGAGGAGGCGACCGCGAAGAGGTGCCGGACCGCCGCCGCGCCCTCCAGCAGGTAGGCCTGCTCGGCCACTTCGCGCGCCTCGACCTGCCCCCAGGCGGCCAGGAGGTCGGGCAGCCGCTCGCGCAGCACCTCGGCCTCGCTCGCGGCGGCGACCACGTCGACGCGCTCGCAGGTGTCGAGTAAAACCGCCTGGGTCAGGCCCGCGGCGCGCAGATCGGCCAGCCGGCGCGCGGCGTCGCCGTCGACCTCCAGCAGCCGCTGGCGCAGCAGCGGCCCGGCGGTTCTTTGATTGACCCCGAAGATCAGGGCGTCGTTTTCCTTCTGGGACTCCATGGCGTCTCCAGCCAGGATACCCCGGACTAGCCGAAGCGCGCGAGCCGTTCGCTCAGCGCGGCAAGGGGCACGAGTTCCTGCTCGCCCGAGTCCAGATCGCGCAGGGTGATGGACTCCTTGGCAAGCTCCTCTTCGCCCAGGATCAGGGCGGCGCGGGCCTTCATCTTGTTGGCCCGGGACAGGCGCTTTTTCATGTTGCCGGAAAAACCGAGTTCCGCGGTGAAGCCCTCGCGGCGCAGGCGCTCGGTCAGAGCCAAGGCTGCGCGCTCGGCCTCGGCGCCCAGCGGCACCACCGCCAGCGGCCGCAGCTCGGGCAGCTCCGCGGCCATCAGCAGGACCAGGCGCTCGACCCCGGCGGCCCAGCCGGTACCGGCCGTCGGCGGCCCGCCGAGCTGCTCGATCAGGTAGTCGTAGCGGCCGCCGGCCAGCACCGCGCCCTGGGCGCCCAGCGCCGTGGTGGTGAACTCGAAGGCGGTGTGGGTGTAGTAGTCCAGGCCGCGAACCAGCCGCGGATTGAGCTGGTAGGCGATCCCCAGGGCATCCAGACCGGCCTTGACCTCGTCGAAGAAGTCGACGCTGGCCGGGTTCAGATAGTCGGCGAAGTGCGGCGCGCCTGCGACCAGGGCCCGATCGCCTTCATCCTTGGAATCCAGGATTCGCAATGGGTTCCGCGCCAACCGCATGCGGCTGTCCTCGGAGAGCTGGGCCTCGTGATCGCGGAAGTAGGCGACCAAAGCCTCGCGGTAAGCTTTGCGGCTCTCCGGGTCGCCAAGGGTGTTGAGCTCCAGGGTCGTCTTGTCGCGCACGCCCAGGGCATCGAGGATCGCCGCGCCGGCAGCGATGATGTCGACGTCGCCCAGGGGCTGCGGCACCCCCAGCAGCTCGATGTCGATCTGATGGAACTGGCGCTGGCGGCCGGCCTGCGGCCGCTCGTGACGGAACATCGGCCCGGCGAAGAAGAACTTCAGCGGCAGCTGCTGGGCCAGTCCGCCGGAGATGAAGGCGCGGGCGACCCCCGCGGTTGCCTCCGGCCGCAGGGTGACCTGCTCGCCGCCCTTGGTATCGAAGGTGTACATCTCCTTGGTGACGACGTCGGAGGTGTCGCCGAGGGTCCGCTTGAAGACCTCGGTGAACTCGAAGATCGGCGTCGCCATCTCGCGGTAGCCGTAGCGGGCGGCGACTTCCCGCGCTTTGTCGAAGACCGCGCGGAAACGGCGCATGTCCTCCGGCAAAATGTCGTGCGTGCCCTTGACGGGCTGCAAAGCGCGCAAAGCGGAAAACCCCCGGGGCTAAGAGGCGGCGGCCTGCTGCGGGGCCTCTTGCTGCTCCTCGGCAGCCTTGGCGGCCTCGATTTCGGCCGCCTTGTCCTCGACCAGCTTGACCAGGTGGTCGACGATGTCCTCGTCCTGAAGCCGGTGGTGCGGGACGCCGCTGAGGTAGACCTGATGCGTGCCCTTGCCGCCGCCGGTAAAGCCGATGTCGGTCTCGCGGGCTTCACCGGGGCCGTTGACCACGCAGCCGATCACCGAGAGGGTCATCGGCGTTGTGATGTGAGCCAGGCGCTTCTCCAGCAGCTCCACGGTCTTGATCACCTCGAACTGCTGCCGGGCGCAGGACGGGCAGGAGATCACGTTCACGCCGCGATGGCGCAGGTTCAGCGCCTTCAGCATGTCGAAGCCGACCTTGATTTCCTCCACCGGATCGGCGGAGAGCGAGACCCGCAGGGTGTCGCCGATGCCGGACCAGAGCAGCATGCCGAGGCCGATCGACGACTTGATCGTCCCCGAGCGTAGGCCGCCGGCCTCGGTGATGCCGATGTGCAGCGGATAGTCGCAGGCTTCGGCCAAGCCCTGGTAGGCGGCCACCGCCAGGAACACGTCGGAAGCCTTGCAGGAGATCTTGAACTCGAAGAAGTCCTGGTCCTCGAGGATCTTGGCGTGGTTCAGGCCGCTCTCGACCATGGCCTCCGGGCAAGGCTCGCCGTAGCGTTCCAGCAGGTCGCGCTCCAGGGAGCCGGCGTTGACCCCGATCCGCATCGAGCAGCCATGGTCCTTGGCGGCCTTGACCACCTCGCGGACCCGCTCCGTCGAGCCGATGTTGCCGGGGTTGATCCGCAGGCAGGCCGCACCGTTCTTGGCCGCCTCGATCGCCCGCTTGTAGTGGAAATGGATGTCGGCGACGATCGGAACGGTCACCTCGGGTACGATCTGCTTCAAGGCCGCGGTCGAGTCCTCGTCCGGGCAGGAGACCCGCACGATATCGGCCCCGGCAACCTCGAGGGCCCGGATC
The DNA here is from genome assembly GCA_030067055.1 of Kiloniellales bacterium. Next base: position 19,194 of record JASJAL010000062.1, read on the forward strand.
TGCGCCACCGTCGCCGCCACGTCGGAGGTCAGGGTGTTGGTCATCGACTGCACCGTAATCGGTGCATCGCCGCCGACGGCCACCTTGCCGACCCGGATCTGCCGCGATGCGCGGCGATGAATATCGCGATAAGGCCGAACGCTCATGAACACCGCTCTCGGTTGCGCCGCGCCGGACCGGCCTCGGGACATCGAGACCGTGGATTACCACGGCCGAAATTCCCGGTCCGCTCGCTGGGCGGCCGGCGCCTGTCGAAGCGCAAGATGCGTCCTCCGCGCCGAAAACTCAAGGCTCGGCCGAAGCGGTCACAAATCTGAAACACGACTGGTCCCGGCGCCCTCGACCGGACCCAGGCCTCGGAGATGCTTCGAATCAGGGGTTGGTCGCGGTCCCGCTCTTCAGGCGCGTCGGATCGAGGTCGATGTTGCGTACGATGGCGCCGACCGCACCGACCGAGGGTGCCGCCTGGCCGTCGACTTCGATCTGCAGGCCGCCGGCATTGCCGGTGAGCATGGTCAGGCCCTGCTGGTCCGGAACCCGGTAGGTCTCGCCACGGCGCAGAACCTTGGTCAGGATCAGCTTGTCGTCCGCGTCGCGAATCAGCACATAGGAATCGTAGATCGCCCGGACGACGATCCGGGAGTCCCCATTTACCTCGCCGTAAACCGCCGGGGTCTCGGGCTCGGCCTCGCCGAGCGCGGCGGTCTGCACGGGTTCGGGCTGAGCCGCGGGCTGCCGGGTCGGCGCCTGGGGCGGCAGGGGCGCGATGGTCACGCCTTCGCGCTGGCGCAGGTCGGCCGGCGGCGGGGCTTCGGGTGCGGGCTGGGGCTCCGGCCGGGCCTCGACTTGGGTCTCCGCCGTCTCGGCGCCCCGGGCCACGACGACGCTTGTCGCCTCCTGGTCCTCGTCGGCCTGTTCCGGAACGCCATTCTGGGCCGGCGCGGCAGCCTCGCTTGCCGGTGGCTCCGCCGCCGCCACCGCCTCTGCGGGCTCGGCGGCGGGCTCTTCGACAGGCGCCTCGACCGGCGCGGGCGCGGGCGCGGCCACCTCCGTCTCTGCGGGGGCCTCGGTCTCTACGGCCGCCGTCGGCTCGGTCGCCGACTCCTCGGCTTCCGCTCCGCCTGCTGGCGGGGTCGCCTCCACGGTCGCGTCGTTGTCCTCGACCACATCGGCCGGCACCTCGACCTCGGCCGGCGCCGGACTCTGCGCATCGGCCGTGGCGGGCTCCGCGGGCGCGGCCTCGACCGCCTCGGGCGTAGCTGTCACTTCGGCTTCGGCGGCGGGAGCCGGCGGCTCGACGGCGTCCGTCGCAACGGAGTCGGCGGCCGCAACCTGGGCGCCGGGTCCGGCCTCGGCCGGCGCGTTGCCGGGATCAGCGGCTTGCGGCTCTGCAGATGCGGAACCGGTGTCGGAGGGATCGACGAAATCGGCCGGCGCGTCGGGAAGCTCGGCGACGCTCACGCTCGGCCGTGGCGCGGGGGCTTCGGCCGCGGGAACCTCGGGAACCTCGTCGACGCGCGCCGGCTCGGCCACTTGGTCCGAACCGGCGGAGGAGAAGTACCAGACGCCGTAGGCGCCCGCGATCAGCACGGCGGAAGCCAGGAAGATCAGGCTGCCCGGGATCCGGTTCTCCGGCTCCGGAGTCGGGAAAACCAGCTCGGTCCGGCGGGTAAAGTCGGCCACTTCGGCCTTGAAGCGGCTGGCGATGTCCTCGGTGTCGAGCTTGAGATAGTCGGCGTAGGCGCGCACGAAGCCGACGGCATAGGTCGGCCCGGGCAGATCCTCGAAACGGCCTTCCTCGATCGCCAGCAGGTAATCGTAGCGAATCCGCAGGGCGTGGGCGATATCGTCCAGATCCTGATGGGAACCGGTCCGAGTCTCACGCAGCTTGCGGGCAACGCTATCGGCCGCCAGCGGCCGGGGCTCCGCATCATCACCCGGCCAAGCGGGCGGGATAGTGTCCCTATTTTCCGTCGACGACACGAGATTCCGCTTCTGATTCCACAACCCAAGGCCCGGCGCGGAGGCGATGCGCGACCGCCCTGCCCTGGCCGAACAGACCATAGAAGTTACTGCTCAGTGGTTAACGCCAGCTTTCTAGACTTGCTAAAGACCAAAGGTACTAAAGCTTTGTAACAAATCAGAATGGCGGCACCTAGGCACTTGGCGCCCTGCCCCAAAAACGTCACATTTTTGGTCCGCTGAGCGGCCCGGCCGCGCGGATCGTTTGCCGACAGGTCGGCACTGGCCCGCACGCCAGTGGAAAATCAGATCACTCGGCGTCGAGGCCGTAGGCCGTGTGCAGGCTGCGTAGCGCCAGCTCGGTGTACTCCTCGGCGATCAGCACGCTGACCTTGATCTCCGAGGTCGAGATGACCTGGATGTTGATCCCCTTCTCGGCCAGGGCCCGGAACATGGAGAGCGCCACGCCGGCGTGGCTGCGCATGCCGACGCCGATCACCGAGACCTTGACCACGTTCGGGTCCGGGACGATCTCGGCGACCCCGAGCTCGTCCTTTCGGGCCTCGAGCGCTCGCACCGCGGCGGCCAGGTCGGCCTTGGGCACGGTGAAGGTCAGGTCGGTCTTGTCGCCTTCGGCGGAGACGTTCTGCACGATCATGTCGACGTTGATCGCGGCCTCGGCCAGGGGGCCGAAGATCCCGGCCGCAACGCCGGGGCGGTCCGGGACCTGAACCAGGGTGATCTTGGCTTCGTCCCGGCTGTAGGCGATGCCGCTGACGACTTGCTGTTCCATGATTTCGTCCTCATCGACGACCAGGGTTCCCGGCAGCTCCTCGAAACTGGAGAGCACCTGGACGCGGACCCGGTGGTTCATCGCCGCCTCGACGGCCCGCGTCTGCAGCACCTTGGCGCCCTGCGAGGCCATCTCGAGCATTTCTTCGTAGGTGATCTTATCGAGCTTGTGCGCCTTGGCCACGATCCTGGGATCGGTGGTGTAGACGCCGTCGACGTCGGTGTAGATGTCGCAGCGCTCGGCCCGCAACGCAGCCGCCAAGGCCACCGCCGAGGTGTCGGAGCCACCGCGCCCCAGGGTGGTGATCCGGCCCTGGGAATCGATCCCCTGGAAGCCGGCGACCACCGCCACCTGGCCCTCGGCCATGCGCCGCGAGATCTCGGCGACCTCGATCTCCTGGATCCGGGCGCTGCCGTGGGAATCGTCGGTGCGCATCGGCAGCTGCCAGCCGAGCCAGGAGCGGGCCATGACACCGCGGTCCTGGAGCACCACCGCCAGCAGCCCGGCGGTCACCTGCTCGCCGGAGGAGACGACGACGTCGTACTCCCTGAGGTCGAAGATGTTGGCGCTGTCGTTGACGTAGTCGACCAGCTGGTTGGTCACGCCGGCCATGGCCGAGACGATCACGGCCACCTCGTTGCCGCGCTCGACCTCGGACTGAACCCGCTTGGCGACGTGCCGGATACGCTCCAGGTTGGCCACCGAGGTGCCACCGAATTTCATGACGATTCGGGCCATGGTCCTGAGGTCCCGGAAGGAAGCGACGGCCGCGCTGCGGCCCACGACGGCTTGCCCCGCGAAGGGCGGCTATCCATACTCCCTCCCCCCAGACCTGACAAGCGGAGGCGAGGCGCGCAGCCCTTGGCCGAAATCGAGGAAAACGAAGGCCGAACGACGGCATCGACGGCCGATCCGCAGGAGATCGAAAAGTTCTCCGCCCTGGCCGAGGACTGGTGGGACCCGGACGGCCAGTTCGCCCCCCTGCACCGCCTGAATCCGGTCCGCCTGACCTACGTGCGCGACCGCCTGGCCGCGCAGTTCGGCCGTGACCCCCTGCAGCCACGCCCGCTGGAGGGACTATCGCTGCTCGACATCGGCTGCGGCGGCGGGCTGCTCAGCGAGCCCCTGACCCGTCTCGGCGCCCGGGTCACGGGTCTCGACGCTTCCGCGACCTCGGTCGAGGTGGCCAAGCGGCACGCCGCGCAGTCCGGCCTCGAGATCGTCTACCGCCAGGGCACGGCGGAGGACCTGGCGGCCGCCGGCGAGCGTTTCGACGCGGTGGTCTCGCTCGAGGTGGTCGAGCACGTCGCCGACCTGGAAACCTTCCTCGGGGCCGCGGTGACCTTGACCCGCCCAGGCGGCGCCCTGGTATTGGCGACCCTGAATCGAACCCCGAAGTCCTTCCTCCTGGCCATCGTCGGCGCCGAATACCTGCTGCGCTGGCTGCCGCGCGGGACCCACGACTGGCGCCGCTTCGTCCGCCCGTCGGAGCTGGCCGCAGGCCTGCGGCGCCACGGCGCGGCGGTTACCGACATGATCGGTGTCGCCTACAACCCGCTGAGCGACGACTGGCGGCTGTCCCGGGACCTAGAGGTCAACTACATGCTCGCCGCGATCCGGTCCGCCGAAGAGACCCGGGCCTGACGCCGTCCGGGTCCGGCACCGTGCCCTCGTGCGAGGCTTCAGGAATCGCGGCGCGGGAGCGGCAGCCGACTGAAATCGATACCTTCTTCCGCCAGGGCCTCGGCTTCAGGCTCGCTGGCCTGGCCATAAATGCCGCGGGCTTCCGCCTCGCCGTAGTGAATCTTCCGGGCTTCCTCGGGAAAGGCCTCCCCGACGTCGTCGCAGGTCGATTCGACGTGGTCGCGAAGCTTTTCCAGGGCCGCGCGCAGGGCCTTCGCGTCTTCAGACGATCCGCCCTTTGCCATCGGGACGCCGCCGGGTTGAGACTTCCTACCGTCGGTTCCCTTGGCAAGCCGCGGCGCCATGATGGCCTTCTCGACCTTTACCGACCCGCAGACCGGGCAGTTGAGGTCCCCGGCCGCAGCCTGGGCCTCGTAGGCGGCGTTGTCGCGGAACCAGCCCTCGAAGTGGTGATCGCGCCGGCATCTGAGATCGAAACGAATCATATCGATATCGGGTCCCGGAAGAGCCGGAATCGCTGCGGATCCCGAGGCTCAGTGTCACAATCCGTGAACGGCTGGCAAGGACTAAGCCAACCCGAGATTCAATAATCCCAGGGAATCGGCCTTCCTTGCTGGTTCGAGCCCGCCCGTGTCAAGACGAAGATTCAGTTGCAATCGTGTCTAAGGAGAGTCAAAAATAAGGGGCCACCGCAAAAGAAGTGGCCCCGAGTTCACAGGGAGGATAAAGGGACGACAGATCCAAAAGACGCAGAATCAAAACCTGTCGTCGGGGGCGACGCGAATCCGCGTCGCCCTTTTTAATTTAGTGGGTGGGACTCGGAAGCGTTAACGAAATTTTACGCAAACTACAGCGGAATTGCATCGCTGTTGCATTTCTGCCACAAAAATCCACAGTGCGCTGATTTAATGTCGATATATCGATGAAGATGTTACGCCGATGGGCGCTTGGGATAGATGAATCCCTTGGCCGGATAGTGCCGTCCGCCCAGGCTACGACCCGGCGTGTACCAGAACCGAACCAAGGACCAATCGTTTTTCGGAGAGACATCGACGACGGGGGTGTTTTCGTGGATGCGGCCACGGTTCAGCCAGTTCGCATGGCTGACCAGGATCACGCGGTCGTCGAGGATCGCCTCGACCACCGCGATGTGGCCGCCGCGCAGCTCCCGGCTCCGCCCCAGGACCAGGACTGAGCCCAGCATAGGCCGCTGCCGCCGGGTATAGCGGCCCGCGGCGGATTGCCACCAGGTCCAAGCATCACCGCGAATCTCGATGCCGGATCTCCGGCGCGCGAAGGGCACGCATTGCAGGGGTTGCGAGGGCGTGTGAATGTGCGCCGAGGCCGCCGCCTTCCGGAGTTCCGAGGCCGGGAAGCTAGGCATGGTCCCCCGGTCCGGCGCACAGCCGACCAGGACCAACACCCCGAAAAGGGTGGCGACAAACCCGCGCAAGACCTGCTCCCGAAATCCGTGGCTCAGCAAGAACGAGAGGACTCTACCCGATCCGGAGATCTGTCGCACCCGCACCAGCGCGGGCCTGTGTGCTTTATCGGGGTCATGCGCGCCGTATAGGATGGCCGCCATGTCAGAGAGCGCACCCGCCCGGCCTCACGGTCCGAGCCGGCCCTCGGCCTGGGTCCGGCGTTTCGTCCCGCTGGTGCCCGCCGCCGGCCCGGTTCTGGACCTCGCCTGCGGCGGCGGCCGGCACAGCCGCCTCATGCTCGAGGCCGGCCACCCGGTGACGGCGGTCGACATCGCAGTCGACGGCCTTGCCGATCTGGCGGGCCACGAGCGCCTGGAGATCATCGAAACCGACCTCGAGGACGGCCGGCCCTTTCCGCTGGCCGGGCGCCGCTTCGCCGGCGTGGTTGTGACCAACTACCTGCACCGGCCGCTCTTGCCCGACTTGGTCGATGCGGTGGCGCCGGCTGGACTACTGATTTACGAGACCTTCGCCCGCGGCAACGAGCGCTTCGGCAAGCCGCGAAATCCGGACCACCTATTGAAACCCGGGGAGCTCTTGGCGGCCGTGCAGGGCCGGCTGAGGGTCCTGGCCTACGAGGACCTGGTCGTCGAGGATCCGCGTCCCGCGGCGGTCCAGCGGATCTGTGCCCGAAACGAGGCCGCGTAAGGCCGCGGCGACGTCACGTCCGGAACCAGAACTCGATCTCCTCGGTCTCGACCTCGAAGCGGGCGGCGTGCTCTTCTCCGGCTTCGAGACTGTACCAGTCGCCAGGGCCGTAGCGCTCCTCGGCCCCGTTGCGGATCAGGATCAGCTCGCCCTTGGTGATGACCCCGTGGTTTTCGGTGTCGTGATCGTGTGGCGCGATCGTCGTCCCCGCGGGATAGGTCGCGAAGAACACGTCCGCTCCCTCGGCGCGCATTCGAAAAGCGTCGAAGAGCTCGGAGAATGGCTCGAGCGCCTGGATTTTCGGGGGAAAGCCGGTCATAGCGAGCTCCTTCGGTCCTCTCTTTGCTTGGGTCCAGGGCGTCACGACAGCGCGAAGTCGAGGGCCCGCTCGGCGTGGATCCGCGTCGTATCGAAGACCGGCAAGTCGAGGTCCTCGGGGCCGATCAGCATGCAGACTTCGGTGCAGCCGAGGATCACCCCGTCGACGCCGCTGCGCCGTTGGGTATCGATCAGATCGAGATAGGCGGCCTTGGACTCCGGCCGGACCACGCCCTGACAGAGCTCCTCGTAGATCACCCGATGGACCAGGGCGCGGCCCGCCTCGTCGGGCACCGCGACGTCGATGCCGTGACGGTCGCGCAGGCGGCCCTTGTAGAAGTCCTGCGCCATCGTATAGCCGGTGGCCAGCAGCAGCGGGCGCCG
>JASJAL010000426.1 GCA_030067055.1 Kiloniellales bacterium
GGCAGCGGGTCGGGCAGCTCCTGAAAGACCTGGCGGTCGAGGCCGGGATCGCCCGCGACAAGGTCTCGCCCCACGTCCTGCGCCATGCCTTCGCCACCCACCTGCTGGACCACGGCGCCGACCTCAGGGCCCTGCAACAGATGCTCGGCCACGCCGATATATCGACAACCCAGATTTACACCCACGTGCTCAACGAGCGGCTCAAGACCCTGGTCCAAGACCACCATCCGCTGGCCCGACAGTCCTAGCGTCACCCCTGGTTGACAGGGCCGGTTCCAGGGGCCAGAACCTGGGCCCAACGGGAGAAAAGAATACGGGCGGTCTTGCCGAGGCAAGCCGCCAGATCTTTGTCTGGAGGGCAGTCAACATGAGTTTCACCATCGTCGAACAGGCGCCGGCGCGCCTCAACCGCAGCGAGCTGGCCGTCCCTGGCAGCCGGCCCGAACTCTTCGAGAAGGCCGCCGCGGGACCGGCCGACGTGATCTTCCTCGACCTGGAGGACGCGGTGGCACCCGACGACAAGGTGCAGGCGCGCAAGAACATCATCGAGGGCCTGAACGACATCGACTGGGGCAGCAAGACCATGTCGGTGCGGATCAACGGCCTGGACACCCACTACATGTACCGCGACGTGGTCGACGTCCTGGAGCAGACCGGCGAGCGCCTGGACCTGATCATGATCCCCAAGGCCGGCACCGCGGCCGACATCTACGCCCTCGACATGCTGGTGACCCAGATCGAGGACGCCAAGAGCCGGCAGAAGAAGATCGGCTTCGAGATCATCATCGAGACCGCGCTCGGCATGCAGAACGTCGCGGAGATCGCCGCGGCCAGCAAGCGCAACGAGAGCCTGCACTTCGGCGTCGCCGACTACGCCGCCTCGACCAAGGCCCGGACCACGGTGATCGGCGGCCCCAACGCGCTCTACGGCGTCCTGACCGACCAGGAGGAAGGCAAGGACCGCGACTACCACTGGGGCGACATGTGGCACTATGCGGTCTCGCACATGGTGGTTGCCGCCCGGGCCAACGGCCTGCGGCCGATCGACGGGCCCTTCGGTGACTTCTCCGATCCCGATGGCTTCCGGGCCCAGGCCAACCGCGCGGCCTGCCTGGGCTGCGAGGGCAAGTGGGCGATCCATCCCTCCCAGACCGCCATCGCCAACGAGGTCAACTCGCCCTCCGACGCCGAGGTCGACCGCGCCAAGCGGATCCTCGAGGCGATGGAGCAGGCCCAGAAGGAAGGCAAGGGCGCCGTCGCCCTCGACGGCCGCCTGATCGACATCGCCTCGATCAAGCAGGCCGAGGTCATGGTCCGCAAGGCCGAGCAGATCGCCGCCGCCGGCGGGTGAGGCACCCCAAACCGGCCCGATCGCGCGGAGGCCGTACGATCGGGCCGGTCAGTCTTCCAACAGGAACTCGACGGTGGAGACCAGGCGCAGGGTCTTGGCAATCTGCTGAGATTCGTAGAGGCCCGGCGCCTTGTCGCGCGGCAGGATCTGGAACTGGCCCTGGTTGGCGCGGCGAATGCCGCCAACCCTGCTGCCCGAATCGGCGGCGAACTTGGCGGCGCTGGCGCGGGCGTTGCGAGTCGCCTCCGCAACCATGTCCGGCTTGATATCGTTCAGCCCGGTGAAGATGAAGTAAGGACCGGCCAGGCCCTGGCCGTGGTTGCTCAAGACGACGCCGCGACCGGCCAGCGCGCTTGCCGCCCGTCTGGCCGCTTCGATCTTTTCAACGTCGTGGCTGCGGACCATCAGGCGGAGGGAGAGGATGAAGCGGCTCACCACCGGGCCGCTGCGGTACTGCTGCGCCAGCTGATCGATCACCTCGAAGCCTTCGACGCTGATCTCCCCAGCGGTGAAGCCCTGCTCGGCGAGAAAGGCACGGACGGTCGCCTCGCTGGCCTCGATCTCCGATTGAACCGCCGCCAGGTCGTCGCCTGTGGCCAGCATGCGCAAGGGCCAGATGGCGTAGTCGGCCGCGACCAGCCGCTCGGACAGGCCCTTGACCGTCACGAAGCGCGCCGTCGCACGCCCTTGTTGAAAGCCTTCGCCGACGAACCAGCCTCCGACGCCGACGCCGGCACCCAGTACGGCAGCGGCCAAAAGGGCCGCAAGCGACCGATTCATTTTTTGATCTCCCGCTCGTATCCGCCGAACAGCTCGCCGCCAGTCGTCGCTGTCCAAGGAAGCACAAGACAATCCTGCCGGGAATTGAGGCGCGGAGCGGGCGGCTTCGAGGAAACAGCGGGGCGCCAGCCGTCGCGCTATCTGATATCGCTCTTGCCGTAGTGCTTTTCGATGCGGGACTGGATCAGCTCGAAGACGATCGACAGGCCCCAGTAGATGAAGGCGGCGGTGATCAGCATCTCCAGGTGCTTGAACTCGGCCCGGCCCTGGGTGCGGGCGAGGAAGGTCAGCTCCCAGACCCCGACCACCGAGACCAGGGAGGAGTCCTTCAGCATGGCGATGAACTGGTTGCCGGTCGGCGGCACGATCAGCTTCATCGCCTGGGGCAGGACGATCTTGCGCATCGTCAGGCCCGGCCTGAGGCCGAGCGCGGCCGCGGCCTCGCGCTGGCCGTCGGGCACGCCCTGGATTCCGGCGCGGAAGATCTCCGCCATGTAGGCGCCGTAGCAGAGCGAGAGCGCGGCGACCCCGGCCGGCACCGGATCGACCACGAAGCCGAGCTGCGGCAGGCCGAGGTAGATCAGGTAGACCTGCATCAAGAGCGGCAGGCCGCGAAAGAAGGAGATGTAGAAGCTGGAGCAGGCGAAGGCGAAGGCGCTGTCGCTCAGCTTGGCCAGGGCCGCGACCAGGGCGATGGCGCTGGCGATGGCGATCGAGATCAGCGAGATGTAGACGGTGGTGAAGGCGCCCTGGGTGATCAGGAAGCCGATCTTGCGGCCGATGAACTCGTAGGACAGATCGAAGGACGCGAAGAAGGCCAGGAAGAGCAGCAGCAGCTCCAGCCAGGTCACCGCGATCTGCGCCTTGAAGGGCAGGAGCCTCAAGAAGGCCAGATTCACCGCGAAGAGGAAGCCGAGCACCAGGCCGACCGCCAGCGCGCCGTGCAGGCCGCTCTCCGCCGGCTCGCCGATCGCCGGGCGCAGCAGATCGCCGACCAGGCTCTCCTTGAAGTCGAAGAGCGAAAAGATCAGCGACGCGACGACAAAGACGGCCAGGTAGCGGAACCAGGCCTGATCGCCGTATCGGGACAGCAGTGCGGTCATGACGCGGGCGCGACGGCGGACGGGAGGCGGTGGCCTCCCGCTCAGGCCTTTGTCCCTATGGCACTAGCGGACCGTGGTCAGGTCGACGCCGTACCACTTCTCCGACAGCTTGGTCAGGGTGCCGTCGGCGTGCATGGCCTCGACCACCTCCTTGATCTTGGCGGAGAACTCGGCATCGCCCCTGTCCAGGGCCACGGCAAGGGGCTCGTAGTAGGCCGGCTTGCCGACGACCTTCATCGGATAGCCGTTCTTGATCGCCTCCTCGATGGTCGGCAGCGCCGAGAGGACCGCGTCCAGGCGCTTGCCGTCGCCGATCCGCAGGTCGTCGAAGGCGTTGGTGTCGGTCTCGTAGGAGCGGATCTCGCCGGCCTCGACGTCGTAGGTGAAGGGCGGCGCGCCCTCGGCATCGATGACCAGATCCTGCTTCAGGTAGGCCTCGTAGGTGCAGCCGCCGCAGACCCCGATCTTCTTGCCCACGAGGTCGCCCAGGCCACCGGCTTGGGAGTCCTTGTGCACGGCGAAAGACGCCGGCGTGTAGTAGTAGATGACGGGGAAGTCGAGGACCTTGGCCCGGGCCGTGGTCGGGGTCATGGAGCCGACCGAGATGTCCCAGCGGCCGCCCCAGTTGCCCGCGGTGATGATCTCCCAGGCCGGGGTGATGATCTTGAGCTCGGCGCCCAGGCGCTTGGCGATCTCCTTGCCGACGTCGATGTCGAAGCCGTCCATCTCGTTCTGGTCGTTGAGGAAGGACTGCGGCGGATAGGCCGGGTCGGAGGACATGGTCAGGGTCTTGGTCTTCATGACCCGATCCAGGACCTCGCCCGCCGCGGCCGGGCCGGCCGCAACCGCCAACGCGGCCAGGACCAGGCATGCCAGGAACTGCTTCATCACGGAATCTCCCTGTCGCAGAGTTTCATTCGCGCCGCGCAGGCCTCTCCCGAGCCGGCGCTTCGTTTCTTGTGGTTCGATGCGCCAGTCTATCGCGACTCGGCCCGCAGCACAGGGGCAAATCTAGGCTTGCTCCGCCGGTGCCGCGGAGGTCAGGCGGTCGAGCCAGGCCTCGCAGAGGGCAATGGCCTTTTCCGGAGCGAAGCTGGAGCGGTCGAGGCAATGCTCGAGCCAGAGGCCGTCCATCAGGGCGGTGATCGCCAGGGCCTCGGCCTGGGCGTCGAGGCTCATTCCCTCCTCCCGCGCGAGGCGGCCCAGGGTCCCGGCGATCCGCAACCGCTGCCGGGCATAGAAGTCCCGGTGAACCGCGGCGACCTCCTTGTTGCTGCGCACCAGGCTCCAGTAGGAGACCCAGGCGCCCAGGGTCCGGTCATCGATCCACCGGGGCGAGAACAGCAGCCCGAAAAGCCGCCGCAGGCGATCGCGGGCCGTACCCTCGCCCTGGTCCAGGATCTCGCTCATCTGGGTGTCGTAGTCCGAGGCCAGGCGGTGGCAGGCGGCGGCGACCAGGCTGCCGTGGCTGCCGAAGTAGTGGCGCAGCAGTCCGTGGGAGACGCCGGCGCGGGCGCAGATCGCCCGGACCGTCGCCTCGCGCGGGCCGGCTTCCGCCAGGATCTCGATGGTCGCCTGGATCAGCTCCGCACGGCGGCGCTTCGCATCGAGGCGCCGTCGGGGCGGGCTGCCGGCGTTTTCGAGGCTCTCCGCTTTGGCCAAGGGCTCTCTCATCTGGGGTGAAGGGCGCCTAAGCACTAGCATTATAGCGGAAAAATTATTATACATGTGGATAATAAATTTTCCCGGAAAACGCGCAGACGAGGTTCCGATGTTGCCGAGGATTCGATCCGCCGAGGTCTCGCCGCAGGGCCTTTCGGTCACCTGGGCCGACGCGGCCCGGGCGGACTTTCCCCTGATCTGGCTGCGGGACCACTGCCGGGCGCCGGAGAGCTACGACGCGGCCACGAACCAGCGGCGTGTCGATACCTTCGCCATCCCCGTCGACCTCGCGGCGGAGCGGATCGCGGTCCGCGAAGACGGCGCGGCCCTGGAGGTGACATGGCGCCAGGAAGACCTGACCAGCCGCTATGACTCGGAGTTTCTGCGCGCTCAGGCCTTCGGCGAGGCCAAGCTCCCAGAGCGGCGGCTCTGGTCTGAGGGGCCGCCGACGCCTGCCCGTCACGACTTCGTCGAGATCCTCGAGAACGATGGCGCGCTGCAGGCCCTGCTGTCCGACTTCTGGCGCGACGGTCTGGTCCTGGTCGAAGGCCTGCCCAGCGAGCTCTCCGCGAGCCGGCGCCTGGCCGAGCGCATTGCCTACGTCCGCGAGACCATCTTCGGCGGCGTCTGGGACTTCCAGGCCGACGGCGCCCGCGCCGACTCGGCCTATTCCAACGAGGCGGTGGGTCTGCACTCGGACGGCACCTACAGCGAGGACCCGCCAGGCCTGCAGTGCCTCCACTGCCTGGCCTTCGACGGCGAGGGCGCCTTCAACGTCTTCGCCGACGGCTTCCGGGTCGCCGAGCGGTTGCGCGCCGAGGCACCGGATGCCTTTAAGCTGCTGAGCGAGATCGAGGTCCCCGGCGAATACCTCGGCGACGGCGTCCACCTCCTGGCCCGTCATCCCGTCCTCGGTCTGGACGCGTCGGGCGACCTGCGGCGCGTCTGCTTCAACAACTTCGACCGCGCCCCCTTCCGACCGAAAGTCGAGAGTATAGAGGCCTTCTACGACGCGCTGCGCCGCTTTCACGCCCAGCTTTCCGACGAGGCCTTTCATCTGCGACTGCAGCTCAGGCCCGGCCTGGCCGTGGCTTTCGACAACTGGCGGGTCCTGCACGCCCGCACCGGCTTCACCGGCCATCGCCACATGGCCGGCTTCTATCTCAACCGCGAAGACCTGGAGAGTCGCCTGCGGATGCTTTTCGGCTAAGCTGTCCAAAAGCGATCGGGGAGTCTCGCCATGCCGGACACAGCTCGGACGGACCCAGAGGCCGTTTTCCAGCGGATGCCGCTGCCGAAGCGGCTCTGCAACCTGGAGCGCCTGCTCCACGGCCTCGAGGCGCGGGGTCTCGACGGCGTGGTCGTGACCCAGCCCCTCAACGTCTTCTACCTCTCCAGCTTCAACGGCGTGGCGCACAAGTCGGACGAGCCCCGGCCCTACGCCGTGGTCCTCTCGCGCCATGCGCCCGAGCATCCGATCCTGGTGATTGCCGAGTACTACTTGGCAAGCTTCCTGGACCAGCCGTCCTGGATCGAGGACATCCGGCCCTTCCGCGGCGTCATGCTGTCGATCGACCTGCCCCCGGCGGCCGAGGACGTCGGCCGCTTCCTGCCGGCCAGAGCGCAGGGAGTCGGCTGGGCCGAGGCCGCCCGTGACCGCTATGCCTTCGGCATGAACGACGCGGTCCAGGGTGCGCTCCGGGACCTCGGCCTGGAGGACGGGCGCGTCGCCTTCGACGACATGGGCTTCGGGGTCCGTTTGGGGCTCGACGGGCTCCAAGTCGCCGACGGCTACGACCCCCTGATGTACGCCCGCGCGGTCAAGACAGAGGCCGAGATGCCGCTGGTCGAACGGGCGACCCGGCTCAACGAGGCGGCGATCCGCCGCACCATGGCGAGCTGGGAAGAGGGAATGACCTGGCGCGAACTCGACCGCGCCTATCGTCGGGCGGCCTGCGACCTGGGCGGCTTCGTGCGCGATCCCGGCGGCATGGTCTGGGGCCATCCGCGCGGCGCCGAGACGACCCTGATGCTGGAGCCCGGCCTGGATGACCGCGAGCTCGAGCGCGGCAGCCACGTCATGTTCGACTGCCACGGCACGCTCGACCTCTACTGCTGGGACGGCGGCAAGACCTGGGTCGTCGAGGGCGCGCCCGAAGGCGCGGCCCGGGACCACGCGCGCGCCACGGCGACTGTCGCCGAGGAGGTGATCGCGGCGATGAAGCCCGGCGCGCGGATCAGCGAGCTTCAGGCCCGGGGACGGGAGGCTTTCCGCAAGGCCGGCGCGCCCGAACCCGAGGCGGCGCTGGTCTTCTTCCACGGCCTCGGACTCTCCCACTACGACGTCGAGCTTTCCACAGCGGACGGAGGCTCCAACACCGACTGGGTCCTGGAGGCGGACATGGTGGTGCCGCTGCACCTGCTCTATCCCGGTGGCGAGCGGGAGCGCTGGTGGCTCGAGGAGGTGGTCCACGTGACCCCGGAAGGCGGCCGCCCGCTCTTCTCCTGGGGCTTCGACCCGCTCGAGAGCTCTTAAGCGGCGCGCTCTACAGCATCTCGCGGAAGCTTTGGGCCTGGGCCTTGGCTCCGGCCATCAGGAAAGCGAAGTCGCCGCCGGCCAGGATCAGGCGCATTCCCATGTCGACGTAGCGGCGGGCTAGCTCCGGCGCGTAGACGCCGCCCATGCCGGGATGCTTGCCGTGGCGCCGGCAGGCGGCGATCACCCGCTCGTAGGCCTCGACCACCCTTTCGTTCCCGTAGTCGCCGGGAATGCCCATCTCCAGGCAGAGGTCGTTTGTGCCG